>CACWHX010000024.1 GCA_902760845.1 Oscillospiraceae bacterium | reverse complement strand
GTTAAGGGGCGGTAGCCCCTTGACCAAAGCGCCCCTTTCTTTGCGGCTCCACCGCGTTTCTTTCCGGCAAGACGGAAAGAAATGGGGTGGATTCTGCACCAAGACAATGATTGCAGTTCGTTATAAAAGGGGCCGGGAAAAATCCCGCACCCCTTACTCCGCACCAAGATTCCAACCAAGCCGCGTATCCCGCACCCTGCACTACGGCGGCGCACTTGCGCCGCTCGTACGGGCGCGTCCGACCGTAGAAAGGTAAGCCCCCGGAACCGCGCGCTCTGCGCGCGGTTCCGGAAGAAGCGATGCCTACCACCGCACCTTTCAGCGTTTCTTTCCGGCTCCACCGGCTTTCTTTTCGCGCTGAAAAGAAAGCGGGTGGAATGCCAGCAGTACGTCAACGACTGCGGTATATTAACGAGGACACCAGGCACAATCAACCACCACGCCGACGCCCACACTACGATCAACGACTTCGGTACAGTAACGAACCAATCGGGCAGAATGCAGAAACTCAGACAGCCCTGCCGGTGCCGTCTGAGTTTCTGTGTGTGAATGTTTATCGCTCGTAATGGTGCGCGTCCTGAAGGACCATTTCCTTGACCTTCATCAGGCGGACCTTCGTGGAGCTTTCATTTTCGTCCAGCTTCATCGTGATGTAGCGGATGTTTTCCTCCAGCTCCGGGATCATGACATACTCCAGCGCGTTGACGCGGCGGCGGGTCTTTTCGATCTCCTGCGCAAGCATCTGCATGCTCTTCTCAATCTGCGCCAGCTCCAGCATATCCTCAAATACCTGCGCAAGCTTTTCCAGCGCGTCGTCCAGCTCGCCGGACGTCTGCGCAAAGCCGTACGGGAAAATCTCGGACGGGTCGCTGTTTTTGGTCTTGAAGTCGTACACCGGGACGTTGACGCTCATGATGTTCTTATGAGACATCCCAAGCTCCACGCTCTGGCGCGGATAGAGCAGCGCCTGCTCCAGCATTTCCGGGGACATGATCGCCGACGCGACGGAGAGCGAGCCGAACGCCTCGGTCAGCCCCTGCTCGACCTTGATGCGCAACTGCTTGTTCAGCCGCACAATGTCAAGGAATTGCCGCATCAGCTCGTCGCGTTTGTCCTTGAGGAGCTTATGACCCCTGCGAGCGGTTTTCAGCCGGCCCTTGAGCTGGTTGAGCACCATTCTGGTCGGGGTAATTGCGGTAGTTGCCATCAAATCACCTCACTTGGTTGGCAGCAAACGCGCGTCTCATGCCTCGGGCATGTACTTTTCGATCATCTCGGGCTTGATTCGCTTGAGTTCGGTGCGCGGCAGGATGCGCAGCAACTCCCAGCCGAGATTCAGCGTGTCCTCGATGGATCGGTTGACCTCGTTGCCCTGATTGACGTACTCCTGCTCGAAGGCGTCGGCAAACTTCGCAAACTGCTTGTCGTCGTCCGACAGCGCCGCCTCGCCGAGGATGGTCATGAGCTCCTTGGCGTCCTTGCCGCGGGCATAGGCCGCGAACAACTGGTTCATCGTGCCGGCGTGGTCCTCGCGGGTCTTGCCCTCGCCGATGCCCTTGTCCTTCAGACGGGACAGGCTCGGCAGAACGTCCACAGGCGGGACGATGCCCTTGCGGTGCAGGTCGCGGGAGAGGATGATCTGCCCCTCGGTGATATAACCGGTGAGGTCGGGGATCGGGTGGGTCTTGTCGTCCTCCGGCATGGTCAGGATGGGGATCATCGTGATCGAGCCGCGCTTGCCGATGCGGCGGCCGGCGCGTTCATACAGCGTCGCAAGGTCGGTGTAAAGATAGCCGGGATAGCCGCGGCGGCCCGGGACCTCCTTCTTCGCGGCGGAGACCTCGCGCAGCGCCTCGGCGTAGTTCGTGATGTCCGTGAGAATGACCAGCACCTGCATATCCTTCTCGAACGCCAGATACTCCGCGGCGGTCAGCGCCATACGCGGCGTCGCGATACGCTCGACGGCGGGGTCGTTCGCAAGGTTGGAGAACACGACCGTACGGTCAATGGCGCCGGTGCGACGGAACTCCTGAATGAAGTACTCAGACTCCTCGAACGTGATGCCGATGGCGGCGAAGACGACCGCGAACGTCTCCTCGTCGCCCAGCACGCGCGCCTGACGCGCGATCTGCGCCGCGAGGTTCGCGTGCGGCAGGCCGGACGCGGAGAAGATCGGCAGCTTCTGGCCGCGGACGAGGGTGTTCAGCCCGTCGATGGTGGAGACGCCGGTCTGGATAAACTCGGCCGGGTACGCGCGCGCCGCCGGGTTCATCGGCAGGCCGTTGATGTCGTGGTGCTCGTCGGCCAGAATTTCCGGGCCGCCGTCGATCGGCTCGCCCATGCCGTTGAACACGCGGCCGAGCATATCCTCGGAGACGCCAAGCTCCAGCGGGTGGCCCAGAAAGCGCACCTTGCTCTGCGCGAGATTGATGCCCTGCGCGCTCTCGAAGAGCTGGACGACGGCAGTGTCGCCCTCGACCTCGAGCACCTTGCAGCGGCGGACCTCGCCGTCCGGCAGCTCAATTTCCGCCAGCTCGTCGTAGGTGACGCCCTCAACCTGCTTAACCAGCATCAGAGGGCTGGCGATTTCCTGAATGGTTTTGTATTCTTTAATCACTGCTCCTCACCTCCGGCAACAATCTCCTTGATCTGCGCCGTCATATCCGCGCCGATCTGGGCGTACACAGTCTCATATTCGTCGTTCGGCACGCTCTTGGCGCGGCCGATCTCGACGCGGGCAGGGATGGCAAACAGCTTCTGCATCGGCGCGTTTTTCTCCAGCGCGTCGCGGCAGAGCGCGTCATACTGCAAGATGAGCTGCATCAGCAAAAACTGCCGGCGATACTCGGAATAGCTGTCGATATCGGCAAAGGCGTTCTGCTGGAGGAAGTCCTCGCGGAGCATCTTGGCCGTCTCCATCGTGAGCCGGTCAGAGGCGCCCAGCGCGTCCTGGCCGACGAGGCGGACGATCTCCTGCAGCTCGGATTCCTGCTGCAGGATGCTCATCGCCTGGCTGCGGTTTTTCATGTAATCCGCGCCGAACGTGGCCTCATACCACGGCTGGAGCGACTCGACATACAGCGAATAGGAGGTCAGCCAGTTGATGGCCGGGAAGTGGCGGGCGTAGGCGAGGCTGGAATCCAGCGACCAGAACACCTTGACGATGCGCATGGTCGCCTGCGAGACCGGCTCGGAAATATCACCGCCCGGAGGCGAGACAGCGCCGATGGCGGTGACGGAACCGCGGCGGTCCTCGTCAGAGCCGATGCAGCGGACACAGCCCGCGCGCTCGTAGAACTGGGCAATGCGGCTGGCGAGGTAGGCCGGGTAGCCCTCTTCGCCGGGCATCTCCTCCAGACGGCCGGACATCTCGCGCAGCGCCTCGGCCCAGCGGGAGGTGGAGTCGGCCAGGACGGCGACATCGTAGCCCATGTCGCGGAAATACTCCGCGATGGTGATGCCGGTGTAGATGGACGCCTCGCGCGCCGCGACGGGCATGTCGGAGGTGTTCGCGATCAGCACGGTGCGCTTCATCAGCGGCTCGCCGTTGCGCGGGTCGGTCAGCTCCGGGAACTCCATCAGAACGTCGGTCATCTCGTTGCCGCGCTCGCCGCAGCCGATGTAAACGACGATGTCCACGTCCGACCACTTGGCGAGCTGGTGCTGCACAACGGTCTTGCCGCTGCCGAACGGGCCGGGGACGGCGGCCGTGCCGCCCTTGGCGATCGGAAACAGCGTGTCGATGATGCGCTGGCCGCTGTTCATAGGTCTGTTGGGCGCAAACTTCTGCGCATAGGGGCGCGCGATACGCACCGGCCAGCGCTGGACCATGGTCAGCGCATGCTCGACGCCCTGCGCGTCCGTCAGCACGGCGACCGTGTCCGCGACGGTGAACTCGCCCCCGGTGATGCTCTTGATCGTGCCCTTCAGCTGGGGCGGCACCATGATCTTGTGCAGAATCGCGCTCGTCTCCTGGACGGTGCCGATCACGTCGCCGCCGACGACCTCCGCGCCTGCCTCCAGGGTGGGGACAAACTGCCATCTGCGCTCCCGATTCAGCGCGGGTACCTCGATGCCGCGCGCGATGGTGGAGCCGGTCATGTCGCGAATCTCCGGCAGCGGGCGCTGGATGCCGTCGTAGATGTTCTCCAGCATCCCGGGGCCAAGCTCCACAGACAGCGGCATCCCGGTCGTTTCGACGCCCGCGCCCGGCCCGAGTCCGGAAGTCTCCTCATAGACCTGGATCGAAGCGCTGTCGCCGGTCATGTTCAGGATCTCGCCGATCAGGCGCTGCTCGCCGACACGGACAACGTCGGAGACGTTGGCGTCAGCCAGCCCGTTCGCCACGACCAGCGGACCGGAAACTTTTGTAATAGTTCCGCTCAATGTACATTCTTCCTTTCATTCAAGGATAAGACTAAAAAGCCTCGCAAGCGGCTCACAGAGAACCGCGCCGTTCCGCAGCAGCGGAACCCTGTCTTACAGGATATCGGACCCTACCGCGCGCTCGACCGCCGCCTTGAGCGCGGACTGGCCGAGGCCGAGCGGCCCCTCCCGGCCGGGGATCAGAATGATCGCCGGCTTCGGGACATCCTTGTATTTGTCGATCTCGCGTTCGAGGGCCTTCGCCAGATTCTCCTCGATGTAGATGATGGCGTAGTCCTCAGACTCCTTCGTCAGCCGGTGGAGCGTCTCGCGGGCTTCCTCCGCGTCCGCGACCGGGCATGCCTCCAGCCCGAGCGCCTTGAAGCCCATGACGGTCTCCGCGCCGCCGACAACCGCAATTTTAAGCATAGGTTTCACGCAGCCTTTCCCGGATGACGTCGGGCGCAAGGCCCGAAAGTCTCCCCGTCAGGATCATTCTGGCGGCCGTCGTCTCGTTCTCCATCGCAGCCAGATACGCCACGACGTGCGCCGCGCCGAAGCGCATCCGCTTCGCCTCGCGGACATAGTCCACCAGCGCATTGTCGCACAGCAGCTCAAACGCCGTCAGTCCTCCGCCGTTCATGGCGGCCGCGCCGGCGTCCGCCGCGGCGGAGAGCCACGTCATGTGGTACAGCCCCTGCAGCGACTCGGACGAATCCGCCGCGGCAAGCAGGCGGTCAGGGTCGATCTCGCCGCCCGGGACGAGCGCCAGACGCAGAAAGTCCACGTCCTTGCCCATCCGATGCGTGCGCACCACGGCGCGCAGGTTTGCGCTGTCGATCTGCAGTCTGACATAATTCGCCGCGAAGCCGCCGTCGTTCACAGCCCCGGCCAGCGCGCGAAGCTGCTCAAAATACGCCCGGTCCAGCGCGAAGTCCGCGAGCTGCGGGTTGGAGGTGCGCGCGAGAATGCCCGCCGCATCCTGCATGGTCTCCGCCAGCTCCGGCGGCACGTCCTGATATTCGCCGCTCACAAACGCCGTCTGCAGAACGCCCGGCTGCACATTGGCCCGCCCGGACAGCAGCGCCGTGCCGTCCGTCCCGGCGGCCTGCGCCTTGATGAGCGTCTTGACGTTGTGAAAGTCGTATTTCAGGCGGAACATCTGCACCAGCTCCGGCTCGGGGACCATGCCCTCCACCTCTGTGAACACTGCCGCAATATGCTCCTCCAGCGCCGCGTTGACCTCTTTCGCGCTCATACCGGAGAGGTCGCCGTAGCCGCACTCCTCAAGCGTCTTGGCCGCCTCGTCGTCCGTGGGGGCGTCGAGCATGCGCTCCATACGCTCGGCGTTGAGCATGCGATTCTCGCGGGCGGCCAGCATGGCCGTAAGCGCAAGGTAATTTGTATCGTTTACTTTAGACAAATCCGTTCCTCCCTCATGCGGCGTCCGCTGCCGGGCGCCCCATCTAGGATGTGCGTCCACTCCGCGAAGCGCGGAGCCGGGCGATCAGTCGAACATCGCGGCCGCGACCTGAGACGCGAGATCGCTGCGGCTGAGCTCCGCAAGCACCTCCACCGCGCAGTTGACCTCCACGTCGCCCTGCTGCAGCACGAAGCCGGCGCGGATCTCGCGCGTCTCGCCGCTCACGGTGAGCGCCGCCTGTCTTCCGCCCTGCGCAAGGAGCGCGTTGGCCGCCGCGACGATCTCGCCGCCGCAGCGCGCCTTGTCGCGCGCGTTGAACACGACCGCCTCGGAGCCGCTCACCGCGGCCTTGGCCACAAGCTTCGCCATCGCCGCGACATATTCGTCCTGCGGCATGTCGCACACCTGGTCAATCGCGCGCGCGAACGCCTCGTTGACCATGTCCTGCTTGAGACTGAGCGTGCTCTTTTTCGCCTCCATCTCGGCCATGCGTCCCATGCGCTCCACGCGGTCCTCGCATTCCTTCACGCCGGCGCGGACGCGCTCCCAATAGGTGTCCTGCGCCTTCTTCTCGTATTCCGCGCGAATCTCCGCGCACCTGGCGTTCGCCTCCGCCGTGATGGCGGCGGCCTCCGCTCTGGCGTCCGCTTCAATGCGCCCGGTGATTTTTTCAATACCAGTCATACGTTCTCCCTTCTGTTGAAAAGGGCTTATGGTTTCCCGTTCTTTTAAGAGATGCCGTTGAGCATCAGGAACGATGCCAGCAGGCAGAGGATGGCGTAGAACTCGACCGTGATGCAGAAAATCATGCCCTTGGACCAATCGTCGGGCTTCTTCGCAAGGATGTTCAGAGACGCCGCCGCGACCTTGCCCTGTGCGATTGCGGAGAGCAGACCGCCGAACGCGACCGGCATGCACGCGCCGAAGAACTGCATGCCCTGCGCGATCGTCATGCTCTCGCCCACACTGAAAATGCGGGACTGGGCCAGGAACCAGATAACAAAGCCGTAAAGGCCCTGCGTGCCGGGCAGCACCTGCATAATCATCGCTTTACCGAACTTGCTGGGGTCTTCTGAAACGAGCCCCGCGCCCGCTTCGCCGGCGATGCCGGTGCCTTTTGCCGAGCCGATGCAGGCGAGCAGCGCAGCCAGCGCCGCGCCGAGCAGTCCGATTGCGAGACCGCCGATGGATTCCAGAAAAGTCATTTTGTTTTCCTCCTTAATATTATCTCACAAAAAATTGCTTACGATGAATCAGAAGTCGTGTCCTTCCACATCCACATATTTGGTGTTGATCTCCAGCGGACGGAACGGCTTGCCGCCGTCCTCATAAAACTTGCCGAAGAACTCCAGGCACTGCAGACGCAGGTCATGTACAAAGCAGCCCAGCAGGTTCAGGCCGAAGTTCAGCGCGTGTCCGATCAGGAAAATAATCAGGAACACGAGGATGGAGATCACGCTCACGCCGCCGCTCGACGGCATGGACGCAAGCGTATTGAACACCTGCGCGATGACGCTGCCGGCAAGCATGAGCGCCATCAGACGGGAATATGACAAAATGTCGCCGAACCAGCCGGTCACGCCGTTATACAGCGCGCCGAACACTGCCGTGACTTTGCCGATGCCCTTGGCCTCGCGCCCCGAGCCGTAAATCAGCATCAGGCCGCCGATGCACAGCACCACGGGCACCCCGCCGACGTTGCCGATCTTCAGGATGAAGAGCGCCAGGCCCGCAAAGATGACGAACCAGGTCCCCTCGTCCCAGATCCCGCCGGCCAGGTCGCCGGCGCGCGCCTTCTTCACCATGTTCACAATCATGCCGGTGCAAAGCTGGATAAAGCCGAGCACCATCGAGCCGACCAGCACCAGCGTCGTATCCGACAGCGGGTCGATCAGCGGGTTTGTAAACAGGCCGAGCTGCGGATTTTTGTTCCCGAACATCTCCGCAAGCGTGGGAATGGTGTTGCCAAAGAACCCGCCCGTCAGAATGCCCATGACAAAGGTGGCGATGCCGCCCTCCAGCAGCAGATTCATAAAATACTTCGTGCCGCGCTTGGGCTTGATCCGGCTCTTCACGATGAGCGCCGCGAGGATCATAATGAGGCCATAGCCCATGTCCGCCATCATGATGCCGTAAAACAGGATGAAAAACGGCGCCATCAGCGGGTTGGGATCGACCGTCCCGTAAGCCGGCAGGCTGTACATGTTCGTGACCACGTTCAGCGGCTCGCTGAAGGTGTTGTTCTGCAGCTTGACCGGAACGTCCGGGTATTCGTCCTCGGTCGGGTCCGAGAGCTCCCAGGAGCAATCGTACCGGTTGAGGACCTGCTCGAGCTTTCCTTCCTCCGGCGCGGTCAGCCAGCCGCGCATGAGCACGACGCTGTCCGTTCCGAGCAGCTGCTCCTCCGCCTCCGCCTTGCCGATCTTCGCCGTCATGCGGTCAATGCTGAGCTTGAACGCATCGCGGTGCGTGGCGTAGGACGCGGCCTCCGCCTCCAGCGCCGTGCGCTCCTCGGAGAGCGCCGCGAGCTGCCGCTGCGCGGCGTCAATGTTTTCCTGCGCCGTGCCGACCGTGCCGCTGACGCTTGCGAGCGCGTACCCAAACGGGCGCAGCGCGCCGAGCGCTTCCGTCTGCTCCTCTTTGAAACATACAAGCACGGTATAGTTCGCTTCCCGGTCCGCGCTCACGGAAAACAGCTCCGCCTCCGGCGCGGCGTCGGCAAGCGCGCGCTGCACCTCGGCAAAGTCCATCCCGGCGGGAATCGTTCCGAAGGAAACGGCGGTGCTCGCCGTGCCGGTCGTCTCCAGCGGGAGATCGAGCGTCGCCCACGGCTGGAGCGCCTCCACGCTGCTGCGCAGCTTGCTCTCGTCGCTGCCGACGCGGCGGATCCGCGCCTCCAGCTCCTCCAGCTTCTGCGCGGCGGACAGCTCCTGCCGCAGCGCGTCGTCGTCCAGAAACTCCGCCTCCGTCACCTCCGGACGCGGGCTGAGCATTTTCGTCTTCACCGGCGCGTATTTGTCCAGCAGGCCAAGCGCCCCGACGAGCCGCGCCTGATCGGCGCGCGTCTCCGTCAGTCGGCCAGACTCGCGGCGCAAAAACGAAACGGCGTCCTCCTCCGGCGGTGCGTCCGGCTCCGTCACCGAAACGCAGCCGAGCAGCATCAGATCGCGGAGCAGCGCCTCCTTCTGGGCGCGGACGACCATGAGCTGCAGCTTTTTCATTTTTACGATGGCCATCAGCCGTTCACGATCCTTTCCACGATGAGTGAGGCCGCCTGGTCCAGCCTGGTTTTCGCGCGCGTGCGCATAGCGGCTTCTCTGTTCTTGGTGTTTGCCGCCAGCGCTTCGGCATCCGTTCTGGCCTTCTCGTCAGACTTTGCACGGAGCGTCTGCAGCTCATCCTGCGCCTTTTTCAGCGCAGCGTCCACCGCAGCCTTTCCGTCCGCCTGTGCCGCCTCCACAGCCTCGGCGGCGGCCTGGGCAGCTTCCGCTTTGATTTGCTTCGCGCGCTCCTCCGCCTCCTGGACTGCAGTGATTGCTTCAAATGACATTTACACACCTCCCGACCGCGTTTCAGATATCAACTCTATGCATCGCAGCTCCGTTTTATCGGCAATGCATATGCAATGTGAATATAGTATACTATTTCGGGTTATTTCGCAAGTGATTTTAGTCAAATTTCGCTAATTTAATTTCTGACATCGTCGTTAAAAATGTGTTGATAATGTTAGGCTTTTTGCTATATTGACATAAAAATGACAATATAGCACGCCGAAATCGGGCCGTTTTCAAACAAAGTGCTGAAATTTATTAAATTTCTTCAATTTTCTGAATTTTCCCCCCGCGCGAAAAAATAGATGTCGAATCTCTTGCCAGAACGATGAAAGTAGGTTATAATCTTTTTTGTTAAAAAAATTGAACTACTCTGGAGGGATTCCCGATGGCGAATCGCAAACGCTTCGGCGACCGCAGGGACGGCCGCCTGCTCCGCTCGCTGGGGGCGTTTTATCAATTTATCCCTTATATCATGGCGATGAGGATCGACGCCTGCAATCAGTTCTCCGACGCGGTGGAGGTCACCGAGACGGATCGCTGGCTGCGCGCAAAGCGGAAGGAGGGCTACAAGGGCCTGGGCTATCTGCACCTGTTCATCGCGTCCTACGTGCGCGTGGCGTCGCAGCGGCCGGTCGTGAACCGGTTCATCGCCGGGCGGCGTATTTACGCGCGCAACAACATCGAGGTGGTGCTCACGGTGCGGCACGGCATGTCGAGCGACGCCGGAGAGACGACGATCAAGGTCGTGCTCGACCCCTATGACACGGTATTCGACGTGTACCATAAAATGAACGAGAAGATCGACGAGATCAAAACCAGCGAGGAGGACAACAACACCGAACGGGTGGCCGGCGCGCTGACGAAGCTGCCGCGGTTCCTGCTGCGCTTCGCCATCACCATCATCCGCGTCCTGGATTATTTCGACCTGCTCCCGCAGTCGCTTCTGGACGCGAGCCCCTTCCACGGCTCCATGATTATCACCGATCTCGGCTCCCTCGGCATCGGCCCGGTCTATCACCACATCTATAACTTCGGCACGCTGCCGGCGTTCATCGCGTTCGGCGCCAAGCGCAAGGCCGTGGAGCTGGACAAGTCCGGAAACCTGGTGGAGCGCAAATACATCGACTATAAGATCAACGCCGACGAGCGCATCTGCGACGGATATGATTTCGCGATGGCGTTTAAGTATTTTAAGAAATATCTGCGCCGCCCGGAGGAGCTGGAGCTGCCGCCGGAGAAGGTCGTAGAGGACATCTTTTGATCGGACAGGCCGACGGCCCGCCCCGAAGTGGGGGCGGGCCGTCGCGTCTGTCGGAAAACTTGTTTTTCGACAGTTCCGTTTATGACACACCGCATGAGAGCACCTGCATCAAAAGCATCCCGATCACAAATATCCGCAATTGCTTCATGGTTCTTCCTCCCCGCCGTCCGTTTGACACCAGTATACAGCCTGCGCGGGGTGAAGCATGTCGAACGGCGGCGGTTTTATCCCGCCGCCGCTATAAAAATGCGAGTGTGAATCGGGCTGCCGATCCTCGCCGCTTGCGTCAGCTTCTCCTCCTGCCGAACAGGAGCAGCAGCCGCAGCAGCTGCGCGAGCGAGACGAGCAGCGCTGCCACATACGTCAGCGCCGCGGCCGTGAGCACCTTGCGCGCGCCCTGCAGCTCCTCCCGCGTGAGCATCCCGCGCCCGTCGAGAATGCGCATCGCGCGGGCGGAGGCGTTGAACTCCACCGGCAGCGTCACGAGCTGAAACAGCGTCATGAGACTGAACAGCAGAATCCCCGCCCAGACAAGCGCCTGGAAATTGAAGATCAGCCCGAGGATCAGCAGCGGCCAGGAGAGCATCGACCCGATGCGCGTGGCGGGGATGATCGCCGAACGGATGTGGATGGGCGCGTAGCCCACGTCATACTGGATGGCGTGGCCGGTCTCGTGCGCCGCGACGCCGATAGCCGCGACCGTCTGCGCACCGTAGACGCTGTCCGACAGGCGGATGACCTTCTCCGTCGGGTCATAGTGGTCGGTGAGGTCGCCGGAGATATGCTCGATGCGCACGTCGCGGATGCCGTTGGCCTCCAGGATCCGCCGTGCCGTCTCCGCGCCCGTCAGGCCGCTGACGCTGCGCTCCCTCGAATAGCGGGAGAACGCGCTCTTCACGCGAATCTGCGCGATGAGCGCAATCAGCAGCGCCGGCAGGACCAGCACCAGATACGTATAGTCGATTCCGTAATAATAGCCCATGGTATGCTCCCATCTCCAAAGATTTTTTCTTTATTGTAGCCAACTTTTCCGAAGGAGTCAACCACAGCGTGTTAAAAAAAGGATTGACGTTCGGATTATTTTTTCTTATTATAAAATAAGATGCTGGTTATATGCTTTTTTCAATCATTCCGAATCCCCGTCGCCAGGAGGCCCAAAATGGAACTTCGCATTTTAAATACCTTTCTGAAGGTCGCGCAGCTGCAGAGCTTTTCCAAGGCTGCCGAGTCGCTGGGCTACTCCCAGTCGGCCATCACCGTGCAGGTGCAGCAGCTGGAAAACGAGCTCGGCGTGCGCCTGTTCGACCGCATCGGCAAAAACGTCACCATCACGCACTACGGGCAGGAGTTCATCCCCTACGCGCGCGACGTGGTGGCCGCGGCCTCCCGCGCGGCGAATTTCGCCGTGGAGCCGCACGAGCTGACCGGCACGCTGCGCGTCGGCACCCTTGAGTCGATCCTCGCGACCAGCTTCGGCGAGATCCTGCCGGAATATCACCGGCGCTGCCCGCGCGTAAAAACGGAGATCTATTCCGGCGGCACGAAGCAGCTGCGCGACATGCTGCTGCACAACGAGCTGGATCTGATCTACACGCTGGACGACCCCGGCTATGACCCGCAGCTTGTAAAGCTTTTCGAGCAGCCGGAGGAGATCGTCGTCATGGCGGATGTGAACCATCCGCTGGCGGACGCGCAGGAGCTGCACCTGCGCGACATTGTGAATGCGTCCTTCATCCTCATGCCCCGCACCAGCAACTATCGCCGCCTTTTCGACGCGGAGCTGGCGCGCCGGAAGCTGGAGGTGCATCCGTTTCTGGAGCTGGACGACACGGGGATGGCCATTCGCCTGCTTGCGGAGAGCGACTGCCTCACCGTGCTGCCGCAGTTTGCCGCGCGCCGCAAAAGCGGCGAGCGCCGCATCGTCGCGCTCCCGCTGGCGGACTGCCACATGGAGCAGTGGAGCCAGCTGGTCCACCACCGCGACAAGGTCGTCACGCCGCAGATGCGCATGATGGCGGATGTCATCGCCGAAAACGCCGGCGTGGCGCTGGCCGCCGCGACGGCAGATTGACCCGCGCAGGCCGCCGCGCGCGGCAACGGCGCACAGGAACAACGGCGAAGGTGGATGCATTTTACCCAAACCAAAGCGAGTGCTTTGGTTTGGGTAAAAAACTTTTTTGGCAAAAGGAGAAGCGGAATGCGGCGTGCCCGTTTGATACGGCGTCTGGCCGCCGTTATTGATATCCAAACAGGCCCCGCACGGACACCTCGCCGCCGGCGACCGTCTCCCGCGTGCCGTCGTCATAGCGCACGAGCAGGCCGAAATCGTCCGTCACCGCCTCGGCATAGGCGCGCCGCCCGCGGCCGCCGCGCAGGACGCGCACCTCGCGCCCCGTCGTGACGCACAGCGCGCGGTACGCCTCCAGATACGCGCGCGGATCGCGCCGCCATGCGTCGTACATCGCGTCCAGCGCCAGCACCAGCTCCGCCGCGAGCCGCGCGCGGTCCACGCGCGCGCCGGTCTCCAGATAGACCGAGCCCGCAACGTCGCGCAGCTCCGGCGGAAAGTCGGCGTTGTTCGCGTTCACGCCGACGCCGATGACCACGGAGTCGAGCGCGCCGCTCTCCCCTTCCACGGACAGCTCCGTGAGGATGCCGCAGATCTTATGCGTGCCGAGCACGATGTCGTTCGTCCACTTGACGCCCGCCTGCACGCCGCAGGCGCGCTCCAGCGCGCGGCAGACGGCCACCGCCGTGTGCGCCGTGAGCGCGGTCGCCTCCGCGGGCGCGCAGTCCGGCCGCAGGAGCATGGAGAGATACACCCCGCAATTCGGCGCGGAGAGAAACGGCCTTCCCACCCGACCGCGCCCTTCCGTCTGCTCGTTTGCTATAGCGCACAGCCCGTCCGCCACGCCGCGCATCGCCTCGCGCTTGAGATAGGTGTTCGTGGAGTCGATGGCGTCGAAGCAGCGCACCGTCTCCCGCCGCGCCTCCGGCAGATAGGGAAACACATCCCCCGCCGTCAGCCGGTCGGCGCTCGCGCGCAGGCAATAGCCCCGGTTCGTCGCCGCGTCGATGACATACCCCTCCTCGCGCAGCGCGCGCACCGTGTTCGACACCGCCATGCGCGTCACATCCAGCGCGCGGCTGATCTCCGCGCCGGACACATAGTCCCCGCGCTCCTTCAAAATCGTCAGCACCGCATCCCGCAGCATGGGTCCGTCCCTCCCGTCTTTTTTTGCTCATTATACGCCCGCGTCGGCAAATTGTAAAGTTTTCTGCGTAAACAGTTGACAATCGACAGCGCATATGCTATCCTCCCATTGTAAACCTAAAAACAAATTTACTTTACAATCGGAGGTCGCCATGAAACGCAAAACGCTCGATCTCGCGCTGTGCGCACTTTTTTCCGCCGTCATCGCCGCCTGTGCCTGGATCTCCATCCCGGCGGGCAGCGTGCCGTTCACGCTGCAGACCTTTGCCGTGTTCGCGGCGCTGGGGCTGCTCGGCGGCAAGCGCGGCACCATTTCCATCGCGGTGTATCTCCTGCTGGGCGCGGTCGGGCTGCCGGTGTTCGCGGGCTTTCAGGGCGGCATCGGCGCGCTACTCGGCACGACGGGCGGCTACCTGGTCGGCTTTCTGCTCGCCGGGCTGGTCGTGTGGCTGGCGGAGGCGCGGTTCGGCACGAAAACCGGCGTGTTCGTCGCCGCGTCCGTCGTCGGTATGCTCCTGTGCTACGCCTTTGGCACGGCGTGGTTTCTCGTCGTCTACGCCCGCACGAAGGGCGCGATCACGCTCGCGACGGCGCTCGGCTGGTGCGTGCTTCCGTTCCTCCTGCCGGATGCGGCAAAGCTCGCGCTCGCGGTGCTCGTGCGCGCGCGGCTGCGGCGGTTTGTCCCCGTGTAACCGCGCATTTTTGTGAAAAAGGACGAAATTTTTGCGATTTCGTCCTCGAAATTATCCAGCCGCAGGAAAGTCGGGGATTGACTTGCCGCGAGAAATGCTTTATTATTTTAGCGTAACAGGCAGCGTTCGCTGCAAAATAAGGAGAGCCGTTATGGTCAGCAACTCCAATCGTTTTTACTGGATCGACGCCGCAAATCGCTTTGCGGCTGCTTTTGCTGGCTATTTTTATGGCTATTCCTATTATTTTTGCAGTCAGAATCGAACGACCCTTCGGTCACAAGCCGCCTGAAACGCAAGAGGAAGCGCAGCAGCTTTGCCGAACGGCAAAGCTGCTTTTACATTTTAAGGAGGGATCGCTATGTTGCTGCCGCAGGATGCGCTCAAGTACGGCAAGGAGGAAAACCTCATCCGCGCCATCGCGGCCTACGCTGGGGCGCGCGCAGCCGAAATCGGCGCGGAAAACGTCTTTAATTTCAGCATCGGAAACCCCAACGTGCCCGCTCCCGCCATTGTGACGGACACGCTCCGCGAGATTCTGGACACGGTGCCGCCCGCCGTGCTGCACGCCTACACCGCCGCGCCGGGCCTCTATGACGTGCGTAAGGCCATCGCGGAAAATCTGAACGGGAAATTCGGCACGGCCTACGGCGCCGAGGATCTCTATATCACGGCCGGCTCCTCCGCGGCGCTCGCCATGGCGATGAAGGGCCTGCTCCTGCCGGGCGACGAGGTCATCGTCTTCGCCCCGTATTACCCGGAGTACACCGTCTATGCAGAGTGCTTCGGCGGCGTGCCGGTCATCCTCAAATGCCGCGAGCCGGATTTTCAGATCGACATCGCCCGGCTGGAGGCGGCCGTGACGGAGCGGACGAAGATCGTCATCGTAAACTCCCCCTCGAACCCCGCCGGCTCCATCTTCTCGGCTGAGACAATCGCCGCCATGGCGGAGCTTCTGCGGCGCAAACAGGCAGAATGCGGCCATCCCATTTACATCCTCGCGGATGAGCCGTACCGGGAGCTGGTCTACGACGCGGAGACGGTCGTGCCGTTCGTCCCGAATTTCTACGACAACACGATCCTCTGCTACTCGTTTTCCAAGTGCCTCTCCCTCCCCGGCGAGCGCATGGGCTACTTTCTCGTCCCGCCGCGGGTGACCGACAGCCGCGACGTGTACGCCGCGCTCTGCGGCGCGGGGCGCATCCTCGGCTATATCAACAACCCCTCCCTGTTTCAATACATGCTGCCCGCCTGTCTCGACGCGACGGCCGATCTCTCGGTGTACCGGAGAAATCGCGAGCTGCTGCTCACAAATCTCACGGCCTTCGGCTATGAGATGGTGAAGCCGGAGGGCGCGTTCTATCTCTTCCTGAAGTCTCCGGAGCCGGACGCCGCGGCGTTTTGCGAGCGGGCAAAGCGGTTTGAAGTGATCCTCGTCCCCGGGGACTGCTTCGGCTATCCCGGCTACGCGCGCCTGAGCTATTGCGTCGCGACCGAGACGGTCGAGCGCGCGCTGCCCGCGCTGAAGGCGCTGGCGGAATCCTATCAAGGCTGAGGAGAAGACGTTATGAACAAATTGGAGGCCGCCAGGGCGCAGATTTCGGAGATCGACCGCGAGATGGCGCTGCTGTTCGAGCGGCGAATGCGCGCGGTGCGGCTCGTGGCGGAGCACAAGATGGAATATGGGCTCCCCATTCTCGACGCGGCGCGCGAGCAGGAGCTGCTCGAGCAGTGCGCCGCCTATATCGAGGACGGGACGGTCCGCGAATACTATGTGCAGCTGCTCAAGGCGGAGCTCTCGCTCTCGCGGGACTATCAGCGCCGGCTCAGCCAGGGGCTGCGCGTTGCGTACAGCGGCGTGGAGGGCGCGTTCGCGCACATCTCCGCCGGGCGCATCTTCCCCGGCGCGGCGCGCGTTTCGCACAAGGATTTTCGCAGCGCGTACGACGCGGTCGTCTCCGGCGCGTGTGACTGCGCGGTGCTGCCCATTGAAAACAGCTATAACGGCGAGGTCGGCGAGGTGCTGGATCTTCTCTTCTTCGGGTCGCTGCACGTCAACGGCGTGTACGAGCTCGGCATCACGCAGAACCTGATCGGTCTTCCGGGCACGGACCCGGCACAGATCCGTCAGGTGCTGAGCCATCCGCAGGCGCTTGGCCAATGCCAGGGCTATCTGCACGACCACGGCTGGGCGGCGGTGGAGTTTGCCAACACCGCGCTCGCCGCGGAGCACGTGGCGAAGCTGGGCGACAAAAGCGTCGCCGCCATCGCAAGCGAGGAGACCGCCGCGCTTTACGGTCTGGAGGTGCTGGAGGCAAACATCAATGCCAGCCGCCAGAACACCACGCGCTTCGCCGTGCTCTCGCGCGCGGAAAACACGGCGCTTGGAAAGCAGATGGGCGATCACTTCATTCTGGTGTTCACCTCGCGCAACGAGGCGGGCTCGCTCGCCACGGCGCTGGACATCCTCGGCAACCGGTACGGTTTCAACATGCGCGCGCTCCGCAGCCGCCCGGTGAAGGAGCTGCTCTGGGAATACTACTTCTACTTGGAGGCCGAGGGCGATATCCACAGCGAAAAGGGGCGCGCGATGCTGCGCGATATGGAGCCGTACTGCGACCGGCTCAAAATCGTCGGCACCTTCTCGCGCAACTGCACGCTATGACAGAGAGGAGCCGGACATGACGCTTACCATGGAGCTGGGCGCGCGCAGCTATGATATCATTCTGCAGCGCGGCGCCCTCAGCGAGGCGGGGCGGCTCTTAGAGCTGAACCGAAAATGCCTGATCGTGACGGGCGCGCTCGTCCCGCCGCAGTATGCCGCGCGCGTTGCGCGGCAGTGCGCGCGGCCGGTCGTTGTGACCGTGCCGTCCGGCGAGGGCAGCAAGTCGTTTCCCGTCTATGAAATGCTCTGCCGCCGGATGCTGGAGGAAAACTTTCATCGGACGGACTGCGTCGTCGCCGTCGGCGGCGGCGTGGTGGGCGACCTCGCGGGCTTTGCCGCGGCGAGTTTTATGCGCGGGATCGACTTCTATAACATTCCTACGACGGTCCTCTCGCAGGTGGACTCCTCCATTGGCGGGAAGGTCGCCATCAATCTCGACCACGTGAAAAACATCGTCGGCGCGTTCTGGCAGCCGAAGCGCGTGCTCATCGACCCCGACACGCTGCGGACGCTCCCGCCGCGGCAGGTCTCCAACGGCCTGGCCGAGGCAATCAAAATGGCCTGCACATCGGACGCGGAGCTGTTCGCGTTTCTGGAGGAAAACCCCCTCCCGCCGCACATGGAGCGCATCATTGAGGGGTCGCTGCGCATCAAAAAGCGCATCGTCGAGCAGGACGAGACGGAGCGGGGGCCGCGCAGGCTCCTGAACTTCGGCCACACGATCGGCCACGGCATCGAGAGCACCGGCGCGCTGCTGCACGGCGAGTGCGTCGCGCTGGGGATGCTCCCGATGTGCGCGCCCGACGTGCGCGCGCGGCTTCTCCCGGTGCTGGAAAAGGCGGGGCTGCCCACGACGGCAGAATGGGACCGCGCCGCCGTCTGGCAGGCGATTCGGCATGACAAGAAATTTGCCGGCGACGCGGTGGATATCGTCGTCGTGGACGTCGTCGGACAGGGTGAAGTTCGCCGCGTGACGACCGAGGCGCTCAAGGCCCGCTTCGACGCGGCGTATCGGGAGGCGTAGCATGGAGTACGGTTTGATCGGGGAGCACCTTCCCCACAGCTTTTCCAAGGAAATCCATGAGCAGCTTGCAGACTACACCTATGCGCTGCGCGAACTGAGGCCGGAGGAATTGGAGCCCTTCCTGCAAAAGCGGGATTTTCGCGCAATCAACGTGACGATCCCGTATAAGCAGGACGTGATCCCCGCTCTCGACGAAATCAGCGACAGCGCGCGGGAGATCGGCGCGGTGAACACCATCGTGAACCGCGGCGGGCGGCTCTGCGGCTACAACACGGACTGCATCGGCATGGAGGCGCTCATCCGGCGCATCGGCCTTCCGCTCGCGGGCAGGACCGTACTCGTGCTCGGCACGGGCGGCACCGCGCGCACGGCGCAGTATGTGGTGCAGCGACTCGGCGCGGCCGAGGTGCAGACGGTGAGCCGCTCCGGCAAGGGCGGCAGTCTCACTTATGAGGCGGCGGCGACGGACTATGCCGGCGCGCAGGTGATCTTAAACACCACGCCCGCGGGCATGTTCCCGCACCCGGACGCGCAGGCCGTCGATCTTACGCGCTTCCCCGCGCTGGAGGGCGTGATGGATGTGGTATATAACCCGCTGCGCACGCGGCTCGTCCTGCAGGCGCGCGGCCTGGGTCTCCCGGCGGAGGGCGGGTTGTATATGCTCGTGGGCCAGGCCGTCGCCGCGGTGGAAATTTTCCGCGGCGAGGCCCTGCCCGCCGACGCGCTCGGGCGCGTATTCGACGCGGTGCGCGCGGCGAAGGAGAATCTCGTGCTCACCGGGATGCCCGGCAGCGGCAAGACGACCGTCGGCCGGCTTCTGGCGGCGCGGCTTGGCCGCGCATACTACGACACGGACGAGGTCATCGCGGCGCGCGCCGGCCGCTCCCCCGCCGAGATCATCCGCGCGGACGGCGAGACGGCGTTTCGCGACCTGGAGCAGGCCGTCATCGCGGAGCTGTCGCAGCAGACCGGCTGCGTCATCGCCACGGGCGGCGGCGCGGTGCTGCGCGAGGCGAACATCCGCCATCTGAAATCAAACGGCCGCATCTATTTCCTGGACCGCGCGCTCGGCGATATCCTCCCCTCCGACGACCGGCCGCTCTCATCCGACCGCGCAGCGCTGGAGCGGCGCTATCGCGAGCGATACGCCACCTACCGCGCCACGGCGGACGTGGTCGCTGCGGTGAACGGGCCGCCGGAGACGGTGGCGGAATTTATCCGAAAAGAGTTTTTCAATGAAAATTTTCGTCATTAACGGGCCGAACCTGAATCTGCTCGGCGTCCGCGAGCCGGCGCACTACGGCCGCGAGACCTACGACGAGCTGGTGGAAAAGATCCGGCGCCACTGCCGCGAGAGGGGCGTGGACGTGGATTGTTACCAGTCCAACCACGAGGGGGATCTGGTAGACCGCATCCAACAGGCGTATTACGCCGGTGCCGACGGCATCGTCATCAATCCCGGCGCGTACACGCACACGAGCGTGGCGCTGCTCGACGCGGTGAAGGCCGTCTCGATCCCGACGGTGGAGGTGCACATCTCCGCCGTGGAGCGGCGCGAGGATTTCCGCCAGGTGAGCTACATCCGCGCCGCGTGCGTCGCGACGATTACCGGGCACGGAACGGACGGCTATCTCATGGCCATAGACAGGCTGCTGGAGGCACGCGATGGACGTACAGATTAAAAAAGGCCGCGCGCGCGGCACGGTGCAGGCGCCGCCCTCCAAGAGCATGGCGCACCGGCTGCTGCTGTGCGCGGGGCTGGCGGACGGCGTGAGCACGGTGCGAAACGTCGCGTTTTCGGAGGACATCCTCGCGACGATCGACGTGCTGCGCGCTCTGGGCGCCGCGGTCACGCTCGACGGCGACACCGTGACCGTCACGGGCGCGGAGCCCCGCAGGGCGCGCTGCGAAGCCGTGATCCCCTGCCGGGAGAGCGGCAGCACGCTGCGCTTTTGCATCCCGCTGCTGCTTTTGAGCGGCGAGACGTTCACCGTTTCTGGAAAGGGCCGTCTGATGCAGCGGCCGCAGGGCGTCTACGCGGAGCTCTGCCGGTCGCAGGGCCTGCTGTTCCGGCAGGCGGACGACACGATCACGCTGCGCGGCGCGCTACGCGCGGGCAGCTTCGTCCTGCCGGGCGACGTCAGCAGCCAGTTTGTCAGCGGCCTGCTCTTCGCGCTGCCCCTCCTGCCGGAGGACAGCGAGCTGCGCATCCTCCCACCGGTGGAAAGCCGCAGTTATATTGACATGACGCTGCAGGCGCTCGGCGCGTTCGGCGTTGAGGCGCGCTGGGGCCCCGGCGAAGAGCCCGCGCTCCATATCCCCGGCGGGCAGCGCTACGCGCCGTGCGACACCGTTGTGGAGGGCGACTACTCCAACGCCGCGTTTTTCGGCGCGCTCGCCGCGCTGGGCGACGATGTGACCGTCGCGGGCCTGCAGCCGAGTCTGCAGGGCGACCGCGTGTACGGCGCCTATTTTGCGCAGCTGCGGCGCGGCCGCGCCGTGCTCGACGTGACGGACTGCCCCGATCTCGCCCCCGTGCTGATGGCGGCGGCCGCGGGTCTGCACGGCGCGACGCTCACCGGCACGCGGCGGCTGCGCATCAAGGAAAGCGACCGCGGCGCCGTGATGGCGCAGGAGCTGAAAAAGCTCGGCGCGCGCTGCGCGCAGGAGGAAAACAGCATAGAGATCTTTCCCGGCCTGCACGCGCCGGAGGTCCCCCTCTGCGGCCACAACGATCACCGCATCGTCATGGCCTGCGCCGTGGCGCTCACGCGCACGGGCGGCGTCATCTCCGGCGCGGAGGCCGTGACCAAGAGCTTCCCGGACTTTTTTGACCGGCTGAGAGATTTAGGAATCGAGGTAACAGACCGTTGAACATCACCGAAAACACACACATCTTGATCGTCGGGCTGGGTCTGCTCGGCGGCAGCTACGCCCGCGCGCTCACACGCGCGGGGCTGAAGGTGGACGCCATTGCCCACAAGCAGGAGGACGTTGACTTCGCCAAAGCGGAGGGGTTTCTGAACGAGGGCGCGGCCTTCCCCGACCCGGAGCTGATCGGGCGGGCGGACATCGTGGTCTTCGCGCTCTACCCGCATGTGTTCCGCACGTGGATCGAGCAGCACCAGCAGCTGCTCAAGCCCGGCGCGCTCCTCACGGACGTGACCGGTGTCAAGCGCTGCATTGTCTACGATCTGCAGGAGATGCTGCGGCCGGACGTGGAGTATATCCCCGCGCACCCGATGGCGGGGCGCGAGGTGCTGGGCGTGAAAAACAGCGACGACCGCATCTTTCGCGTTGCGAACTACATCGTCGTGCCGACGGAGAAAAACACGCCGGAGGCCATTGAGATCTGCAAGGAGCTGGGCCGGCTGATGGGCTTTGCGCGCGTGTCGCAGCTGACGCCCGAGGCGCACGACGAGATGATCGCCTTTGTGTCGCAGCTCACGCACTGCATCGCCATCTCGCTCATGACGTGCACGGATTCGGACCATCTCGGCAGCTACACGGGCGACTCGTTCCGCGATCTCACGCGCATCGCCCGCATCAATGAGGAGCTGTGGACCGAGCTGTTTCTCGACAACATCGACGCCCTGATCCACCAGATGGATCTCTTCGCGGCGGAGTTTGGAAGGCTTCGCTGGATGCTCGCCAGCCGGGACGTGGACGGGATCAAGGACATGATGCGCAAATCCACCGAAAGACGAATCGCTTTGGACGAAGGAAGGTAACACAGCCATGGCAGCACCGAGTCACATTTCTTACGACAATCCCTATGAAAACACGATGAACATGACGTTCATCCGCAAGCTCCCCATCCCGCGCGACGTGAAGCAGGAGTTTCCCGTGCCGGACGAGCTGCGCGCAGTGCGAAAGCGCAACATCGAGCAGGTCGAGGGCGTGCTCTCCGGGCGGTCCGACAAGTTCCTGCTCATCATCGGCCCATGCAGCGCCGACCGCGAGGACTCGGTGCTGGAATATCTGCGCCGGCTGCGCATCGTGCAGGATCAGGTCGCGGACCGCGTCGTGATCGTGCCGCGCATCTATACGAACAAGCCGCGCACTACCGGCGACGGCTACAAGGGCATGCTGCACCAGCCGGACCCGACCGGGCGGCCGGATGTGTTCCACGGCATCCTCTCTATCCGCGAGCTGCACATGCGCGCGCTGACGGAGACCGGCTTTTCCTGCGCCGACGAGATGCTCTACCCCGAGCAGCACCGCTATGTGGACGATCTGCTGGGCTATGTCGCCATCGGCGCGCGCTCGGTGGAAAATCAGGAGCACCGGCTCACCGCGAGCGGCCTGGACGTGCCGGTCGGCATGAAAAATCCCACCAGCGGCGATTTCTCCGTCATGCTCAACGCCATCACCGCGGCGCAGCACTCGCACACCTTCATCTACCGCAACTGGGAGGTGAAAAGTGAGGGAAATCCCTTCGCCCACGCCATTCTGCGCGGATATGTGAACAAGCACGGCCAGTCGCTGCCGAATTACCACTACGAGGACCTCATCCGCCTCATCCGCATGTACGGCGAGAAGGACGTGCAGAACCGCGCCGCCATCATTGACACGAACCATGCCAACTCCGGCAAGCAGTATCTGGAGCAGGTGCGCATCGCCAAGGAGGTCATGGCACAGCGGAAGATCAATCCGGACATCCGCAGCATCGTCAAGGGCTTCATCACGGAGAGCTATCTGGAGGACGGCTGCCAGAAGCCCGAGGAGGCGCATATCTTCGGCAAGAGCATCACCGACCCATGCCTCGGCTGGGAAAAGACGGAACGCCTGATCTACGATATCGCGGAGCTGACATAAGCGGCTCGCCCGGACCCGCGCCAACCAGCCGAGGCAAAGCCGCCGCGCAGAACCTGCCGCGCCGGGACTCCGGCGCGGCAGGCTGCTGTTTTGTGCGGGGTTTACTTTTTTCGGATCGGGAAATAGATTTCCGTCTCCCAGTCCGCCGGGTCCAGCCCGTCAAACTGCGTCTTGAGATAGAGCTCATACGGCGCGCCGTCAAACACATACCCGTTCGCCTCGATCCACGAGACGAGCGCGCCGTACGCCTCCGGCAGCGTGGAATACGCGCCGCGGTGGACGGTCACCGCGCAGGGCCGCGCCGCAAGCGTCCGGTCCGCCTTGTTCGCCTCCCGCACCGCAACGAAGAGCTCAATGTCAGAGTCGTTCGGGTCAAATTCCCGGTCGTAGTACATCGCGCCGGTGAGCCCGGCGGGCGCGGCCTGCGCCTTTGTCATCCGCTCGAAGATGGCGCCGTAGTATTTGCCGAAGTCGTCCACGCCCATCCGTTGGCGGCACGCCATCACGGGCAGCTCCGGCGAATCCTTCACGGCAATGGTATAGCCCTTTTGATACGTCATAATGTCACCTGTCCTTTCAAACATCAGTAGATGCGACCGCAGCTCCTGCAGGATCGTGCCGCGGTCCCTCTGCTCCTGCTGGAGCTTTTCCTTTTGCTGCAGCAGTCTGGTATAGAGCGCACGGCTGTCGGTGCAGGAGAGAAGCTCCTGTACCTCCTCCAGCGAGAACCCATACCGCTTCAGCCGCTGGATGTACAGCATCCGGTCGATCTGCTCCGTGCTGTAATAGCGGTAGCCGGTAACGGGATCGACCGACTCCGGCCTGAGCAGGCCGATCCTGTCATAATGGTGCAGCGTTTTGACGCTGACCGCGCAAATTTTCGAGAATTCTCCCACCTGAAGCATAGCGCCCTCCTGTATGTTTGATCCGGATCTGGGGCCAGTATAGGCCCTGACCTAAGGTCAGAGTCAAGCCCTTTTTTCAAAAAAGATAAAAAGCCCCGCGCGATTGGCATCACGCGGGGCCGCGCCGTCAAATCGACGCTCATGGTTTACTTGCAATAGCCCGTGCTCCAGTCGAGCACGTTCTGCAGCGGCAGGCCCGCAAGCCAGGCATGGAGATTCTCCACACAGATTTCGAGAATGTTCCTGCGGGTCACATCCAGATGCAGGCCGCCGGTGATGTGCGGCGTGACCAGGAGATTCGGCACGGAAAACAGCGGGTGTCCGTCCGGCAGCGGTTCGGTCTCCAGCACGTCTACCCAGATCGCGGCAAAACGGTCGGTAACGGCGCGGTCCAAAAGCGCCTCCGTTGGGATAACGGTGCCGCGGCCGACGTTCATCAGATACGCGCCCTCCCTGCAGTTTGCGAGCATCTCCGCGTCGAACAGGTGATACGTCTCCGGCGTGCCGGGCAGGCACAGCGCGACCACGTCCGCCCTGGGCAGCTCGGTCTTCAGCTCGGACATGAGGCGTACCTCGTCAAATTCCGGCGGGCAGCAGCCCACGCGGCGGCGAACGCCCACGATCGTGCAGCCGAACGCGCGCAGGCGCGCCGCGCACTCCCGGCCGAGATTCCCGGTGCCGACGATCAGCACGCGCTTTCCCATGGGCGAGACGACCGCGCCCGCGTCGCGCCAGACGCCCTGCTTCTGCTGCTCCAGATAGGTCGGGATCTTTTTCATCATGACAAGCAGCATCGCCGCCATATACTCCGCAATGCCGACGCCGTATGCGCCGGTCGCCGTCGTGACCGTCACGCGCTCCGACAGCACCTTTGAGCCCGCGTAGACGTCTGCCCCCGAGCTCAGGAGCTGTACCCACGTCAGCCGCGGCGCCTGCTCCAGCAGCGCGCGCGGCGGGTTGCCGATGACGGCGTCAACGTCCGCGAGCGTCTCCGCCGTGACGTCCGCCACGGCCGAAAAGCGCAGCTCCGCGCCCTCCGCCGCGGCGCGCAGCTGCGCGCGCTCCTCCGGGGAAAATGTGCCCGCGACTAGAATCCTTTTCATGGTCTCCCCTCCCGAATCACCAGTGTTTTTTTCAGTATAGCGCATCCCGCGCCATTTCGCAACGCCGGATTTGCGCTTGCGCTGCGCGCGATTTTGAGTTAAGATGTTCGCGCGAAAGGAGTTTTCAGCATGTTCAATGGGTTTTCTGACCAGGCGGTCGATTTTCTCTGGAATCTGCGCTTCAACAACGAGCGCCCGTGGTTCAACGCCCACAAGGCGGAATTTCTGGAGCTGGTCGATCAGCCCACCAAGGCGCTGGCGGCCGAGGTGCTGGAGCGGATGGAGCAGGCGTTTCCGAAGCGGGAGTGGTATCTGCACGTCTCGCGCATCTATCATGACGCGCGGCGGCTCTACGGCAAGGGGCCGTACAAGGACCATCTCTGGTTCACGATGCGCTGCGACATCAGCAAGGACGAGCAGGTGCCGGCGTTTTATTTTGAGTTTTCACCGGAGGATTACGGCTTCGGCATGGGCTATTACTGCTCCCAGGCGCAGCTGATGGAGCGCTATCGCCGCGTGGCGCTCGCCAATCCCAGGCCGCTGGAAACGCTCGCGCGGCGGCTGAACCGGCAGGACACCTTCCTGCTCGACGGCAAGGACTACGCGCGCAAAAAGGTCGAGCACTCCCCCCTGCTGGACCCGTGGCTGAATAAGCGCTGGATCTCGCTCACATGCACGCGAGGGCACGACGCGCTCTGCCGCTCGCACGAGCTGGTCGATGCCATCGCGGAGGGCTATGCGTTCCTCGTGCCGTACTACGACTATTTCGACCAGCTGCGTCACCTGACCGATTAAAAAACCGGAGGAGCAGCCTGTCGAAAAAAGTTTTTCGACAGGCTCCAGTTTGTCAAAAAGCCTCGCAGAGTTCGCGCCCGGAGGCGCGAATCGGGTCAAATCATTTTTGCCCCGCGGCTTCGCCGTGGGGCAAAAATACTTCATTTTTGCCCCGCGGCTTCGCCGTGGGGCAAAAATACTTCTCGCGGAATGGATTGCCCTCCTATCGCGAATCGCATTCGCGAACGAGGGCAAGGAATGGAGCGCAAACCTCTCCTGTCGAAAAACGAGTTTTTCGACAGGCTGCAGGAGGCGGTAAAACCGCCTCCTGCACTTTATGACCACAGCGTTTCCGGGTAGGTCCCGCTCTCGTGCAGCGCGCGCAGCGCGTTTACCACGCCGGGCTTGTCCTCCCGATAGGTCAGGCCGAACCAGTGGTCCGGCGTCTGCAGCACGGAGGTCTCGATCTCGCCGCGCGCCGTGAGCGCGTCCATCATCACCGGCAGGAGACATTCGCTCTTGATGTCTCCCGGCGCCAGGCGCGCGAGGAAGTCCTCAAAATACCGCTCCATCACCGACAGAATGTCGTGGTGGTAGCCCCAGAGATTCATGGACACCAGCGCATCCGGATCGAGCGCCGGGCCGTCCTCCCGCTCGGACGTGTCGCGAATCGCGCCGTCCGAACAGAGCTTGATTTTATAGGTCTCGCGCACCTTGCGCAAGCGGCCGTTTTCCGCCTCGCACACGCCGCGCGTGACCGTACCGTACGCGCTGACGGTGTTTTTGAGCTGATAGGCCACCATCGTCGCGCGCCGCGCGCTGCCGAGGCGCGGCAGCTCGTCCACGATCGCGGCGAAGGCCGCGCTGCCATAGTAATCGTCCGCGTTCAGCACGGCGAACGGCGTATGGATCACATCCTTCGCGCAGAGCACCGCGTGCACCGTGCCGAGCGGTTTTATACGCGCGGCGGGGATGACATAGCGCTCCGTAAAGCGGGACGGCTCCTGAAACGCATAGTCGATCCGAAGGCCCGTATGCCGCTCGATGCGGTCGCCGAACAGCTCGCGCACGTCCGCGAGCATTTCGGGCTTGATGATGATTACCACGTGCTCGAAACCCGCGCGCAGCGCGTCGTAAATCGCGTACTCCATCAAAATCTCGCCGGCGGGTCCGACCCGTTCCACCTGCTTGACGCCGCCGTATCGCGAGCCAAGCCCCGCCGCCATGACCACCAGCGTTGTATCCATCGTTCTCTTCCTCTCACATATCAAATGCGCGCCGCTCCGAAACGGCGCGCTTTTACCCAGAATAGCACGGCAAACGAGGGCTGTCAATCATTGGACAGCGCAAAAAGCGAAGTTTTCATTGCTTTTTCGCCACGCACTCTCTATAATAGAAGCTGTTATTCCCAAGGAAAAGGAGGCGGGACGGCGTTTTTCCGCGCCCTCCCGACAAGCGTATGAAACGATTCTTATCCACGATTTTGGCCGTTGTTTTCTGCTTTTCGCTGGGCGTCGGCGCGTTTGCCGCCGGCACGGCGGAGGACGGGCAGTACGTCTCGTCCGCCGGCTGGGTGTTCATTACCATTGACCCCGGCCACGGCGGCGCGGACACCGGCGCAATCGCCACCTACAACGGCAGGCAATACGCCGAGCGCGACCTCGTGATGAAAATCGCGCTGTACCTCAAGGAGGAGCTGGAAACCTACCGCAACGTCTCCGTCGCGATGACGCGCACGAGCAACGCCGCGAGCGCGTGTACGCAGGTCGGCACGATCGAGCCGCGCGTGGACTTTGCAAAGGATCACGGCGCGGACCTGTTGGTGAGCCTGCATCTGAACGCCCACAACAGCACGGCCGTGCACGGCGCCTGGGCGCTCACCAGCAACGGAAACTATAATCAGGGCGTTGCGGCTGTGGGCACCGCCGTTGGCGACAACATCCTCAACGAGCTCAGCAAGCTGGGGGTTACCCGGCAGGGGCATCTGATCCGCAACTCCTCGGATTCGCGCTACCCGAACGGCACCGTGGCCGACTATTACGGCATCGTTCGCTATGGCATTCTCAAAAGCGTTCCCTCGCTGATCGTGGAGCACTGCTTCCTCACCAACCAGTCTGATTTCTCCCAGTTTCTCAGCACGGACGAAAAGCTCCGGCAGCTCGCGCTGGCTGACGCGGCCGGCATCGTGGACTATTTCGGGCTGGAAAAGAAGGATGGCACCGAACTGTCAAACGCGATCGTTCTGACCGATTATCGCGACCACTGGGGCGCTTCGTACATTGACCGCGCCATCCAGGCCGGCTGGGTCAAGGGCTATCCGGACCGGACGTTCCGGCCGGATGTGACGCTCAGCCGCGCCGATTTCGTGACGCTGCTCGCGCGGCTCAGCGGCGAGGATCTCACGCCGTTCGGCGGCAGCAGCTTCCCGGACGTGTCTGCGGACAGCTACTTTGCGCAGAGCGTGGCGTGGGCGGTGAACGCCGGGATCATCAGCGGCTTCCCGGACGGCACATTCCGGCCGGGCGAGGCCATCACGCGCGCGCAGATGGCGCACATCATGGCGCTGTATCTGAAGCACAAAGGCTTTGACACGACCTACACCGGCGACGGCACGGACAGCCGCATCGCCGACATCGGCACCATCGGCGCGTGGGCGCTCGACGACGTGCTCTTCTGCTACGGTGCCGGCCTGCTCAACGGCCGCGGCGCGAACTTTGAGCCCGACGGAATCGCCACGCGCGCCGAAGCCTGCACCGTGCTGACGCGGCTGTATGACTATGAGACGACAAACGTGCCCGCGTCGCCGCAGGCGGCGGAGGTCGCAGAGGATGCCTCAGTGGAGCCGGCGGAAGCGATTTCGCCGGAGCCGGCGTCGGAAATCCCGGAGCCTGAGAGCGCCGCCTCCGTCCCCGACGGGGACGACCCGATCATCGAGCCCGACGCAATCATCCCGGACGAGGCGCAAACCACGGCAGGCAATTTGGTCGAATAAACAACAGATTCAGCGGCGAAGGTCAATTGGCCTCCGCCGCTGAGCCTGTCGGAAAACGAGTTTCCCGACAAGAGGGGGGATTGCACTCCATTTCCCTGCCCTCGTCGTCGCGGCAAGCTTCGTATCGTTCGCTTCTCCACCGAGCCACGTCTCCCGCACCTCGCACTACGGCGGCGCACTTGCGCCGCTCGTACCGGTCACTCCACACGTAGAAAGGTAAGCCCCCGGAATCGCGCGCAAAGCGCGCGGTTCCGGAAGAAGCGATGCCCACCTCCGCACCCCCCAGCGTTTCTTTCCGGCTCCACCGGCTTTCTTTTCGCGCTAAAAAGAAAGCCGGTGGAATGCCTGCACTACGTCAACATCTGCGGTATCTTAACGAAGGAACCGGGCACAATCAACCACCCCGCAGCACGCGCGCCCCGCCAGCAGCTTCACCACAATTCTTCGTTGCATTTTATAGATTTTACAATTTTTGCGTCCTCTTTTTGTTCAATTTTTTATCCCCCGTGGGGGCTTGTAGCCGTCCTGTCGGGAAACTATAATTGTGACAGAATCAAATTCACCGCAAGAGAGGGTGCAGATTATGCATATGGCAGACGCATTGCTCGCGCCGGCGGTCGCCGCGACCATGTACGCCGCCTCCGGCGTCGCTGCAGGGGCCTCCGTTCACGAGCTTCGCAAGGACGAAAACACACAGAAGCTGCCCGTCATGGCCGTCACAGCGGCGCTGGTGTTCGCCGGGCAGATGATTAACTATACGATCCCCGGCACCGGCTCGTCCGGCCACCTGTGCGGCGGCATGCTCCTGACAGGGCTGCTCGGCCCGCAGGCGGGCTTTTTATCCATGATCGTGATTCTGGCGATTCAATGTCTGTTCTTTGCCGACGGCGGCCTTTTGGCGCTGGGCGCGAACGTCTGGAACATGGCGTTTTACGGCTGCTTTGTCGGCTATTATCTGATCTGGCGGCCCATCATGCGCGGCAAGCTGTTCTCCGGCATGGGCGCCAGGGGCGCGGGACGCGCGAAAATCATCCTCGCCTCCCTCCTCGGCTGCGTGCTCACGCTGCAGCTCGGCGCGTTCTCCGTCGTGGCGGAGACCAGTCTCTCCGGCATCACGGAGCTGCCCTTCGGCACGTTCCTCGGCATCATGCTGCCGATCCATCTGGCCATCGGCCTGATCGAGGGCGTGATTACCGCGGCGGTGCTGCTCTTTGTGTATGAGACGCGGCCGGAGCTGCTGCGAGACATCGGCGCCGGGGCCGGGGCGGAGAGCCGGACCTCGCTCAAAACGACCGTCGTTGTTCTCGCACTCGTCGCGGCCATCGTCGGCGGCGGGTTCTCCCTGCTTGCAAGCTCCAACCCCGACGGGCTGGAATGGTCGCTCTTCGGCAATGCCGAGGCCGGGTACAGCGAGAACATGGGACTGGATGAAGACGAATTCGGCGTGACCAGCAGCGCCGCCGACCGCGCGGCGGCCGTGCAGGAAAAGACGGCGATCCTCCCGGATTACGCCTTCTCGGACAGTGACAGCGCCGCGGGCACCACGGTATCCGGTCTCGTCGGCTCGACGCTCGTCGCCGCAATCGCGGTGCTGATCTGCTTCATCGGCGGCTTCTTCCGCAAGAAGCACAAGGCCGCGGCAAAATAATCTGCTGCTTCGCACAGGCAGGGGCATCCTCCCGGATGCCCCTGAGATTGCGTTTTTCAAGGGGTTCCGACTATGGACAAGGTCTCGCACGCTCTGGTCGAGTTTCGGGAGATGGACGCGCTTGCCGCGCAGGAGTCTCCCCTGCACCGGATGCATCCGCTCATCAAGCTGCTCGTCACGCTGGCCTACATTGTATTTGTCGTGTCGTTCGACAAATACGCGCTCAGCGCGCTCATCGTCATGGTGCTCTACCCGATCCTGCTGTTTCAGATCAGCGGCATCCCGGTGCGCACCTGTTTTTACAAGCTGCGCGTCGTGCTGCCGCTGGTGTGCGCCGTGGGATTGTTCAACCCCTTCTTCGACCGTGCGCCGCTGCTCTTCGTCGGGTCGGTCGCCGTCTCCGGCGGCGTGATCTCCATGCTCACGCTGATGCTCAAGGGCATCTTCGCGCTGATGGCGTCGTTTTTGCTGATCGCGACGACGCCGATGGATCAGATCTGCGCCGCGCTGCGCATCCTGCGCGTGCCGAGCCTGCTCGTGACGCTGCTGCTGCTCACCTATCGCTACATCTCCGTCATGCTGCGGGAGGTGTCCGTTATGTCGGAGGCGTATCATCTGCGCGCGCCGAAGCAGCGGGGCATCCACGTCTCCGCGTGGGGCTCGTTTCTCGGCCAGCTCCTGCTGCGGAGCATGGACCGCGCGGACGCGCTCTATCAGAGCATGCAGCTGCGCGGGTTTCACGGCGAATTTTATTATGCCGAGAGTCCGCGCTGTACGCCCGGCGCGGTCGGCTACGGCGTCGGATGCGTCGCATTCTTCGCGCTCGCGCGGTACGTGGACCTGCCGCAGGCGCTTGGAAATCTGTTTGTGAGGTGAGCCGCCATGATCGAGTTTGACCACGTATCCTTCGCCTACGAGCCGGATACGCCGGTGCTGCGCGAACTGTCGTTTCGCATCGCGCCCGGCGAAAGCGTCGGGCTGATCGGCGCAAACGGCGCGGGAAAATCCACGATCCTGAAGCTGATGCTGGGCCTGCTGCCGTGCCTGGAGGGCGAGATTCGCGTGGACGGTCTGCCGGTGAACAAGCAGAATCTCACGCAGATTCGCCGCGCGCTCGGCTTCGTCCTGCAGGACTCTGACAGCCAGATGTTCATGCCCACGGTGTTTGAGGACATGATGTTCGCCCCGCGCAACTACGGTCTCTCGAAGGAGGAGGCCGAGACCAGAGTGGACGCCGTGCTCGCGGAGCTGGGGCTGGAGGCGCTCAAGCACCGCTACAACCACAAGATCTCCGGCGGCGAAAAGCGTATGGCCGCCATCGCCACCATCCTCGCCATGGAGCCAAAGGCGATCATCATGGACGAGCCGTCCATCGCGCTCGACCCCGTGAACCGGCGGACGGTTATCCGCACGGTCAACGCGCTGCGGATGACAAAGCTGCTTGCCTCGCACGATCTGGATATGATCCTCGACACCTGCGACCGCGTGCTGCTCCTCTCCGGCGGCCGGCTCGCGGCGGACGGTCCGGCGGAGGAGATCCTGCGCGACCAGGCGCTGCTGGAGGCCAACCGCATGGAGCTGCCGTTCTGCCTCGCGGGATACCACCCGAGAGGCCAAGCGAAAGCGTGAGCGAGAGCCAAACATTGATAAGAAAACCCCGCCGGGAGGCGGGGTTTGATTTTATTGCGGCCCGATTGTTTCGTTGGGGCGCGCGGGATTGATCGTTATGATCCGAACGGGGGCACGGGGCGACGAGGTGCCGGCGCTGTGGGGCGAATGCCCCAGCGCCAGCCAGATGATGCCGCCCGCGACGAACAGCACGGCCAGCAGCACCAGCAGGATCATGCGCGCCTCACGGCGGCGCTCCTTCCTCCGACGGCGGCGGCGGCCGTCCTCCTCCGCGGCGATCTTCTCCGGGGGCGGCACCTCAAACCGGCGTGTCTGCGCAAGCTCCTCCGAGGGCATCGTGGGGGGCGGCTCCTCCGGCAGCGTCTCGGCGTCGAGCGTGCACACCTCGACGACCACGACCGTGAGATTATCGCGCGACCCGGCGGCAAGCGCCCGCTGCACCAGCGCGCGGCCGATTTCCTCTGGCTGCGCCGCCTGCCCCAGCGCTTCGGCAATCGCCGCATCCGGCAGCGAGCCTGTGACGCCGTCGCTGCAGAGCAGCACGCGGTCGCCCGGCTCCACCTTCACGGAGAAGGAGAAATGCGGCGTCAGCGGGCGCTGCACGCCCATGCCGAGAAACTGCGTGAGCACATGCCGGTCCCCGCCGGCGAGGACGGTATAGCCGCTGTCCACCAGCTGCTGGTAGCGCGTGTGGTCGTGCGTGAGACAGCGCAGCTCATCCCCTCGCTGGAAATAGACCCGGCTGTCCCCCACGTTGCAGGCAAAGACGCGATTTCCGCGAAAATACGCCACAGCGGCGGTGGAGCCGCTGGTCTCCCCCGAGGCGCGGCCAACCTCGCCCACGGCGGCGTTTGCCTGCTGGAAATACGCGGGCGCTTCAAAGGGGCGGCCCTGGAACGCAAACAGCGTGCGCGCCGCGGCCAGCGCCGCCTCCTCGCCGCGTGCCTCGCCGCCCATACCGTCAAACACGCCGAAGAGCAGCCCTTCCCCTTCCGGGGCGCTGATGAGCTCCTCCACCGGCGACTGGGCGCTGAGCTTGAAGGTGCCGTTGCAGTAGTAATTATCCTCGTTGTTCGTGCGCGCAGCGCCAATGTTCGTCTGCGCATAGCATGTCGTTTTCATACGCCCAATCTACAGGCTTTTTCCGCGTTTGTCAAGTCGCGGGCGACGGCCACGGCGACCTGTGACACAATTCGAATTTCGGGACTTTGAAACGATCCGCGAATGTGCTAAAATAAACGCATTAGCTTATCATGAAAGGACGCTTATCTATGCCAAAACGCGCAATCTCCTGGTTCCTCTGTCTCGCGATGGCCGCCGCACTGTTCGCCGGGTGCATGACCCCGGCCTCCGCCGCCGACAGCGTGGGGAATCTCGAAGTGGATTTCATCGTCGCGCAGCCGGGAAGGGCCACCATTTATAAAACCGGCTCCGCCGTCTTCACCGTGAAGGCCGGGCTGCCCGTGCTGCTGGCGGACGCCGTCTCGATCGAGGATCTGGCCAGGATCATCGAGTATCTCATCAACAGCGCATCGACCATGGCGGTCACCGACGCGGCCGCCGCGCCGGTGATCGACCGGGACGCGCTGATCGCGGCGCTGCGGGAGCGGCTCGGCGAGCGCTTCCCGGAGGAGGCGGAAAGGGTCGAGGCGCTCCGGGACGCGCTGGATGGCGCGGAGAGCCTTTCCGACGTCGTGGAGGCCATCCAGGACACGCTGGGAATCGACCTGGACCCGACCACCATCGTAGAGGCACTCAGAGCGGCTGTCCAGGGCGAGCTCGACCTGGGCGAGACCATCCGGGCGCTCATCGAAGAGAACTTCGATCTGGACGAGATCCTCGACGCGCTCAAAAATGCGTTCGCCGACGAGCTGGACCTGTTCGAGACCATCAAGGGTCTGTTTGCGGGCGGGTTTGATCTCGAAGCAATTCTGAACGCGCTGAAGGAGCGCTTCTCGCTGGAGGCGCTGCTCCGGCAGCTGCTGGACCGCTTCCCCAGCCTGATCTCTTTCACGTGGTATGCCCGCACCTCGCGCGGCGCGGTGCCCGTTTCGACGCTCCAGGATGAAAACACCTACACCGGCGCCGAAACCAGGACGCTCACCGTGACGCGGAAGGTCGCGCCGGCGGATAACGAGCAATATGTCTACTACTGCACGGCAAGGCTCAATACGGCACTCGGCATCCAGCTCGAAAGCAAGATCTTCCACACCGGTGACGTGGTGCTGACCATCCTCGTCCGGGACGAACCTGAGACCCCCGCCGGGCCCGTGCTGGACAACACGGATCACCGCGCCTACATCCAGGGCTATCCGGACGGCTCGTTCCGCCCGAACGCGAAGATCACCCGCGCCGAGGCGGCCGTGATCTTCTATCGGCTGCTGACGGAGCAGAGCCGCGCGCGCTATGCCGCGCTCAGCTCCGGCTTCTCCGACGTGCCGTTCGGCAGCTGGTATTCGCGGGCCGTCTCCACGCTGGCAGCGGCCGGCGTGCTCAAGGGCTACCCCGACGGCACCTTCCGGCCGGACGCTTCGATCACCCGCGCCGAGATGGCCGCCATCCTCACCCGCTTCTCCGTTGCGGATCAAAGCGGGCTGCCCGCGGGCAGCGGCAGCGCGGCGTCCTTCCGCGACGTTCCCGCGACGCACTGGGCGGCCGGCAGCATCACCGAGGCATCCAAAAACGGCTGGATCAACGGCTATGCCGACGGCACCTTCCGGCCGGACGCTTCGATCACCCGCGCCGAGACCGTGACCATGATTAACCGCGCGCTTTTCCGGAACCCCGAAAGCATCCAGAGCTTCTCCGGTATGGTCACTTTCATGGACAATCAGGATACGGGCGCGTGGTATTATACCGCGGTGCAGGAGGCGGCAAATGCCCACACATTCACGCGCGACGCCTCCGGCGTCGAGCGCTGGACGGCGCTTGCGGCCTGAAAGGCCCGCGCGCGTTCCCCGGCAGAATGGTTATTCTGCCGGGGTTTTTACATAATTGCGCAAAAATTCGCAATTTCCTCTTTTCTGCGCGGGAAATTCGTGGTATGCTAGCAGCATAAAAACGTGTGCGGTTCACAGAATAGGAAACACACAACAGAAAAGGAGTTTGATTATGGTTACAACAATCACAAAAGAGAATTTTGACCGGGAAGTCCTGCAGGCCGATCTGCCGGTGCTGGTGGATTTCTGGGCGTCCTGGTGCGGCCCCTGCCGCATGGTGTCCCCCCTTGTGGATCAGATCGCCGAGGAGTGCAGCGACGTGAAGGTCGGCAAGGTCAATGTGGACGAGCAGCCCGAGCTGGCAAATCAGTTCGGCGTGATGAGCATCCCGACACTGATGGTGTTCAAAAATGGCGCGGTCGCGCAAACCGCCGTCGGCGCGCGCGGAAAAGAGGACATCATCGCGCTGTTCCGCTAAGGGCGCAACGCGGCCGCCCCCGCGGGGTGGCCGCGCTTGATACATGAATACAGGAGGAACCGATATGCACTGCACGTACAAAATTTATGACGATCTCTTCTGGGTCGGCGCGTCCGACCGCCGACTGGCGCTGTTTGAGAGCGTCTACCCCATCCCGCGCGGCGTAAGCTACAACTCCTACGTCCTGCTCGACGAGAAGACCGTCCTGCTCGACACGGTGGATCACGCCGTCTCCGGACAGTTTTTTGAGAATCTCGAATACGTTCTGAACGGCCGGCCTCTCGACTATATCGTCGTGCACCACATGGAGCCGGACCACGCCAAGACGCTGGGCGACGCGGTGCTGCGCCACCCGGAGGCGAAGATCATCTGCAACGAGAAGATTCTTGAGATGATCCGCAACTACTTCACGTTCGACATCGACTCCCGCGCCGTGATCGTAAACGAAGGCGACACGCAGTGCTTTGGCCGGCACACGCTCGCGTTCGTCATGGCGCCGATGGTGCACTGGCCGGAGGTCATGGTGAGCTATGACACGGCGACCGGCACGCTCTTTTCCGCCGACGCCTTCGGCACGTTCGGCGCGCTCAGCGGCAATCTCTTTGCCGACGAATATGACTTTGAGCACGACTGGCTGCCCGACGCGCGGCGGTATTTCACGAACATCGTCGGCAAATACGGCACGCAGGTGCAGGCGCTGCTGAAAAAGGCCGCGACACTCGATATCCGCATGATCTGCCCGCTGCACGGCCCCGTGTGGCGCAAGAACATCGGCTGGTTCATCGAGAAATACGACAAGTGGAGCAGCTACACGCCGGAGGATAACGCCGTCATGATCGCCTACGCCTCCGTCTACGGCAACACGGAAAACACCGCGCACGTCCTCGCAACGATGCTGGCCGAGCGCGGCGTGCAGAATATCGCCATGTACGATGTGTCGCAGACCCACGCAAGCTACATCGTGGCCGAGGCGTTCCGCTGCAGCCATCTCGTGTTTGCCTCTACGACGTACAACGCGGGCATTTTCGTGAACATGGAAAACACCCTGCACGACATTGCGGCCCACAACGTTTTGAACCGCACCGTCGCCATCATCGAAAACGGCTCATGGGCGCCGACGTCCGGCGGGCTGATGAAAAACATCCTCTCCCAGCTCAAGGGCATCCACATCCTGAACGAGACCCTCACGATCAAATCCTCGCTGAAGGAGGATCAGCTCGGCCAGCTGGAGGCCATTGCGGACGCGATTTACGACTCCATGCCGAAGCCGCGTCCCATCGTGAACGACGGCCCGCAGAATCCCGCGGCGCTCTTCAAGTTCACCTACGGCCTCTACGCGCTCTGCGCCAGAGAGGGCGACAAGGACAACTGCTGCGTCATCAACACCGCGCAGCAGATGGCGAACAAGCCCGAGCGCATCAGCATCTCCGTCATCAAGGCCAACTACACCTGCGGCATGATCGAGCGCACGGGTGTGTTCAATCTCGGCATCCTTACAAAGGAGGTGCCGTTCAGCTTCTTCCAGCACTTCGGGTTCCAGTCCGGCGCGGACGTGGACAAATTCGCGGACTGGACGGATTTCGACCGCAGCGAGAACGGCCTTGCATATATCAACCGCTACGTGAACGCCATGTTCTCCTGCCGCGTTGTGGAGAGCTACGATCAGGGCAGCCACCGCATGTTCATCGCGGAGATTGTGGAATCGAAGGTGTTCTCAAACGACGAGGGCGTCACCTACGATTACTATCGCAGCGACATCAAGCCGAAGCCCCAGAAGCTCGCGCCCGCCGAAAGCGCGTGCTGGGTGTGCTCCGTGTGCGGCTATGTCTACGAGGGCGAGGAGCTGCCGAAGGACTTCATCTGCCCGCTCTGCAAGCATCCCGCGAGCGACTTCACCAAGCGCGAGGCCAAGCCCGCCGAGAAGCGCGTCGGCTGGGTGTGCTCCGTGTGCGGCTACGTCTACGAGGGCGAGACCATCCCCGACGATTTCCTCTGCCCGCTGTGCAACCACACAAAGGCGGACTTCCGACCGCTGGAGTAACGAAACAAACCAAACCCAACGAGGGGGCTGCTTTGAGCAGCCCCCTCGTTTTGTCTTTGTGTATCGGTAAGCGGTCCGGCTTACTCCGCGTCGCTGCGACCGCGCCGGATCCAGCCGGTCAGGAACAGGCCCATTCCCAGCACCGCCAGCACCGGCACCGGCCACCACAGCATCCCCGTCTGCGGCAGGCGGCCTCCGCCGCCCCCGCTGCCGCCGCCGGGCGTCCCGGGCGTCGGCGTGTCCGTCTTCGCCGTGTTCGTCACCACGAACGCCGTGCCCTCGCGACCCACCCGGACCGTGTATCCGGTCGGCACGCGCTTCTCCGCGACCTGCCATACCTTGCCGGCCTCCAGGCCCGTCCACGCATGCCGCCACTGGTTCTCCGCGCGCAGCGTCACCGTGTCGTACACCTGTCCGTCGCACAGCAGTTCGATCTCGATCTTTTCCGGCCGCTTCGCGGTCCCGCCGTCGTTCTTCCAGACCTTCATCACCTGAAGCTCCACCGTACCCGTCGGGATCGGCTCGCCTGACAGCTTCGGCCGCGCCGTCACGTCATACTCCCACGCGCCGGAATCTGTCTGCCCTGGCAGGGACAGCAGCATCGCGTCGATCGTGTACTCCGTCGTCTCGGTGCGCACCTTCCCCGCCGTCACCAGATAGAGGCCAGACGACAGGTCCTTGAACGACACGCTGCCGCTCGCGTCTGTCACTGCGCTCGCGTCCGGCGTGATCTGATCCCGCGCGGCGTAGGCCGACAGCGTCTCCGCCAGCTCGCTGCGCTCGGAGGCGCTCTGCGTGTCAAACGACACCGCGTAGTCCGCGAATGGCCCTACGGGCTTTGCGCGCAGGTCCTGCGTGAGCCCCGCCACGCGGTACACCGTGAAGCGCACGCCCTCCAGCGGCGCTCCGCTGTCTGTGCACAGCAGCGTCAGCGACGTCGGTTTCGTCAGATCCACTTCCGCCGCCTGCGCGGCCGGCGCCAGCGTTATCACCATCATGATGCAGCACAGCACGGCCAACAGCCGCTTTCCTTTGCAGCGCCGCGTCAGCAGGCCCGCCGCGGCCAGAACCAGCGCCGTGCCCAGCGCATAGAACAGCGCGGTCCCCGGGCCGCCTGTCTTGGGCAGCTCGTATTCCTTGATCTGGGTGTTGACCACCGTGACGACGTCTGCCGCGCTGGTGACCGCCTCGTCCTGCGTGACGATCGTGATCGTGCAGTCATCATTCACCACAAACTGGATGGGTCCCGTCGGGCCGGAATAGTTCTCCGGCACCGTCTCCTTGAACCAGTAGGTCCCCGGCGTCAGATCCGCGTAGGCGTAGCCCTGCCGATCCGTCGTCAGAGTCAGGAGGCTCGGCGTCTCCACCATCGTGCCGTTGTCATCGGCGTAGATCGTAAACGTCACGCCCGAGAGCGGCTGGTCGTCCTGATCCACCTTGTGCAGCCGCATGCGGCCGGCGATGTTCGTCACGGTGATGTCATCGTTGATGGTGCCGGTCTCGTTGTTGCCGGAGTAGACCACCGTGAAGCCGCGGACCGGCGTCTCCTGCACGCGGTAGACGTAGTCGCCGTCCAGGCCGGTCCAGATATGGGCGTAAAGATTGGCGCTGTTCAGCGTGACCAGCTCGCCGGTCACATTCTCCCACGCGGCGTTGGTGTCGCTCGCGGGCCTGCGCTGCAGCTGCACCGTGGCGCTGAGCGCGCTGTCGGAAATTTGCGCGCCGTCGGCGCTCCGCCAGACCTTCTGCACGGAGAGCGTGTTGCCCGCGGTCGTCGGCATGTTGCGGAACACCGCGCCGTCGTCGTCATAGATGACCTCGGTAATCAGCTTGTCATAGTCGCCGTCGAAGTTCAGGCGCTCCAGCTCCGCCTCGCTGAGCGTGGAGGGATCGTAGATGATGACGGTGACATACTCCTCGTGCGTGTCATACTCCACAGTCGAATCACTGCCCGCAATCTCTACAATTTTATAGGTGTAGTAGCCGGCCTGAAGATCGCTGGCCGTGTAATTCAGCGTGAACGTCGCCTTGCCCGTAGTGGCGTCGCTCCACACAGACGTACCATAACTCGGATATTCTCCTGTTGTGGGGTTCTGGCGATAGAGCCTGAACATCTGACGGAGCTTCACGCCCGAGTCATCCGGCACGAGCTTTTGTACCTCGATCTTGGCGCTTCCGCGTTTAGCCTCGTTTTCGAATGTGAAGGTATACGCAATCTTATTTTCATCGTCTTCCGTGATGGTGAAGGACTTCACCTCGTCAGAAAGCTTGTATCCCTTGGGCGGTTTCGTCTCTCGGATCGTGTAGCTGCCCAGCGGCAGTTCACGCTCGCCAGTGGAGGCGCGGCCCATGCCATTGGTGACAATGGTGGTCACCGGGTCACCGTTTTCATCAAAGATGGTGAACTCCGCGCCTTCCAGAACTTCATTGTCCCAGTCAATCTTTATTACACCAACGCCGCCGCCCTTCCAGTCCTCGTCCATCTCGTTCACGAAGGAGATGCGCTCGCCGGTTTCCGATCCGTTCCGGTAGCCGATCGTGACCACCTGCTGGTCCTCCGTCAGCGTGAAGGCAAAGACGTCGTTCGTTCCGTCATATCCGGCGGGGGCCTTCGTCTCCTTCACGGTATAGCTACCAAGCGGCAGACCCTGTGTGGAGAGATCATCCAGCAGATAAATGCCGGCCAGGCCGTACTGGTTGGTCGTGATCGTCCGCACCACGGCGCCCGTGCTGTCGTAGATCGTGAACTCCGCGCCCGAAAGCGGCTTATTATTACCGTCCGTCTTATAAATCTGCACGCCGCCCTTTGGCTCGTTCTGGAGGCCCTCCAGCGACAGCATGTTCTGGTTGCCGTCCCGGGAGATGTACAGATACAGCGTCAGATTGTTTCGAATCTCCTCCGGAATATCCGCATAGGTGTGGCCAAACGTCGCCGCGCGCACCGGATAGCTGCCGTCGGTGGGATATCGGTTCGTAAAGTCCCAGATCGTCTCCTGGTCGGCGTTGAAGTAGACCAGGGTAATCAGCGCCTCGTACATATCGCTGCCCAGGGGCGCCCAGCCATAATTGGATGATCCGATGGGGTCGAGGAAGGTTTCGGGACTGTTTTCTCCCGTGCGATTCACAACCACGCGGTCATAATACCCGTCCGGGGCATGACGCCTCAGATTGATGCAGAAGCCGCGGAACTTATATTCTGGGCTATGTACCTCCCACAGGTTCTGATCGCCAAGTCCAAGCCCTCTGTAGAGCGGATCCGGATCTGTTTGACGCATTTCGTCTTCCGGGATGCGGACATAGGTACCCGCCATAGTTGCGGGGTCGGCGTTATAGGCGTCCCGAAGCTGCGTACCCGTGTACAGCGTGTCCGGGTCACCGATCGGATACCAGTAGTCGTTGGGATCGAGCGCCTCACTTGCAAATTTGAATTTGGGCCCAACCGTGAGTGTTTTTACGGGTGAGAGATGGAACATTTGTTTACCACTTTCACCCACATTGGTTGTATCAAAGCCGCTGATGTCAAGGTGCTCCAAATTATAGTCAAATGCGAACATACTATCCATTGTGAGCGCCGCGGGAGTACTCCAATTGTGCACGTCCAGCTCAGAAAGCGAAGCACAGTTGTAAAACGTCCCTCTCATGATAAGCGCTTTCGAAACGTCCCAGGAGCTCAAATCCAAGCTGGTCAAACTGGTGCAATTCGCAAAAACGTACGACATATCTGTCACGTTGGAGACATTCCAACCGCTGACATCCAAATCTGTAAGAGAAATGCAGTTCGCAAACATGCCGCCCAGGCCGTATAAGGAATTATAAGCACCGTTGAGGTAGCCATTTCTGACAGACGCCGTATTCCAGCTGCTCAGGTCCAGACTGGTGAGCGCGCGACAGTCTTGGAACATTTCATTCATACCGGTCACCTTTGAAACGTCCCAGTTTTCTAAGCCATCCAATTTTGAGAGATTTCTGCAATCTTTGAACATACAGGTCATGCTTCCAGTCACTTTGCTGGTATCAAAATGACTCACATCCAGCTCTGTGAGACCGGTGCAGCCGTTGAACATATAGGACAGGCTCGTTACCTTGCTGGTATCCAGCGGGCTCAAATCCAAGCTCGTCAGACCACTGCAACCAGAGAACATTGCGGCCATGCCTGTCACCTTGCTGGTATCCAGCGGGCTCAAATCCAGGCTCGTCAGACCACTGCAACCAGAGAACATGTTATTCATTTTCGTCACATTCCTGGTATCCAGCGGGCTCAAATCCAGGCTTGTCAGACCAGTGCAACCATAGAACATGTAATCCATGTCTGTTACCTTACTGGTGTCCAGCGGGCTTAAATCCAGACTCGTCAGACCTGTGCAGCCGCCGAACATGAAATACATGTCCGTTACCTTGCTGGTATCCAGTGGGCTCAAATCCAGATTCGTGAGGCCTCTGCAGGCGCCGAACATATAGCGCATAGACGTCACCTTGCTGGTATTCAGCGGACTCAGGTCTAATTCCGTAAGACCGGAGCAGACCTGGAACATGCCCGACATTTTCGTCACATTGCTGGTATCCAGAGAACTCAGATCCAGGCTCGTAAGCTTTTCGCAGTTTTTGAACATGTAACTCATGTCCGTCACATTGGACGTATCCAACATGCTGAAATCCAGGCTCGTGAGATTGACACAATAGTCAAACAGATGACTCATATCTGTCACATGGCTGGTATTCAGCCCGCTTAAATCAATGCTACTCTCATAGGCGCTAAACATGCTGTTCAGAGAGCCATAAGCGTTCACGCCACTCTGAACCTCTATTTTTCGGATACTATATCCCACACTGAAGTCGGACCAGGGCCAATCCCGACTTCGTGTATCTGAACCGTAGCCCGATGGAGTAGAAGCAGCGCTGTTAAACGCGCCGGAAACGCCGTCCGTGGGTCGGATGACCAGGGTGCCATCGGTGTAGATTTCCCAGGTAACGGTGCCCTGGCCAGGCACAGCGGAGAATTTGCCGGAAGAATCCGATTCATCCAGCACACCAGAGGATTTGATTGTTGCGCCGGCGGCGGGCGCTCTGCTCGGGGCGCCGCGCCGCGGCGTCACCGCGGCAGGCAGAACCAGACCGATGACGCTTCCGTCCTCGATCACCAGGCTCCCGTCCTCCCCGACGGTTACGTTATGATACGTCGTGCCTTCCTCCGCGCCCTCCGACGCCGTGCCGATCACGTCGCCGGTCTCCGCGTCCACGAGATTCCCGTCCGCGTCCACGGTCACCTCCGCGAACACCGTGCCGACCGGGTACGCATAAGTCGTCTCAGGCGCCGCCGCGGTCTCCGCCGGCTTTTCCGGCAGCGCGGCGTAGCCCGCGATTCTCGGGTCTGTCTCGTCATACGTCTGGCGGCGCACCGCGTCGCTTGAGTTCCCCTCGATCGTCACAACCTGGCCCGCCTCCGTCGTCTCCTTCACGAGACCGACGTGATCCAGCGTCCCGTCCCGGTCCCAGTCGAAGAAGATGATGTCGCCCGGCTCCGGCGCATACTCCGACGGCGCGAGGTAGTTCTCTTTCTTCGCGGCCTGCTCCGCCCACGTCGGCACATACGCATCCCGCGGCATCGCCGTCTCGGGCACGTCCGCATAGTGCAGGCAGAACGCCGCGAACATGGCGCACCAGTCCCCGTACGGGTCGCCGTACCACGCCCCGTACCGGCTGTACCCCTTGTTCCGGCCGTTCACGACCTGGTAGTTCTTCTGGCTCTCGGCATAGCCCAGCTGGCTCTCCGCGATGGCGAGCACGTCCTTGGCCCAGTCGCCCGTCAGCTCCTTCGGCAGCGTCGCCTCCCACACGGACGCGCTCTCCACGTCCGCCTTCGGGTTCGAGAAGCAGGTATCGTCATGTTCGTGCTCCTCTTTGCCGCAGGTCAGCACGTCTTCGTAGCAGGCGTCCGTATGGACATGGGCCGGCTCCGCCGCGACCGCGACCTCGCGCTCCTCGAGCACCGGGTCGCGCTCCGTCTCGCCACAGATCAGGGTCCCTTCCTCGTCATAGCAACTGTCATCATGCGCGTGCCCTTCATCGACAACGACTTGCTGTATCTCCGTCGTCGGCTGCGTCTCCCCCTCTTCCGGGTAGCCGCACACCAGCGTGCGGGTATAACACGATACGTCATGCTCGTGCGCCTCTGCTCCGCAGTACGTCTGATTTTCCGCCGTGATCGCCGGCAGGATCAGCGCGTATGACGTGCAGAATACCACGATTGCCGCGAGGATGGTCACCACCCTCGTCCAGCGGCGCTTCTTCGTGTGCCGCCGCTGCATCGCTTCGGCCCGTTGCTGCAGGTCTGCTCTCATTTCGTGCCCTCCATATCTGTGGTTTTCTTCTATCGTTCCAGTGAACCGCCCCGCGGGCGGACGCGCGGCGCGCCATGGAGTTTGCGCCTTTCGCGGGAAAATCCATATTTACCCTGTTCCTAACGACAGAGACACATAATTGGATGTGTTATGACATGAGCGAGAGAAATTGTCAACCATAATTCCTCCTTAAAATTTATTTTTCACATGCGTTTCCGGTTTTTGGGCGACCACCTCTGGCCGTCTTTTCCTGGGATTCGTTTTTTCTCCTGCGCGGTCTTGACAGCGCGGCCGGCGGCGCATATACTGGTGTTGCAAGGGAGTCCTCAAACAGAGGGCTGAGAGGAGGGTGTTATTCCCTCGACCTCACCTGATTTGGATCATGCCAACGTAGGGATGCAGCCGAATGCTGACAGCGTTATTGCGGGACATCTCGTTGGATGTCCCGCTTTTTGCGCGGCGCCGGCGGTGATCTGATGAACGGTCCCTCCTGCTGGATCGAATGCAAACTGCAAGGAGGTAACCACATTATGAATGCAAGCGTCGCTATCCAGGTACTGCCCGGCGTCAACGACCGGGACGAGGTCATCCGCGCCGTGGACGCGGTGATCGCGTACATCAAGTCCTTCGGCCTGCCCGCCGTCGTCGGCCCGTTCGAGACCACCATCGAGGGCGACTACGACACGCTGATGGAGATCGTCAAGGGCTGCCCCCGCGTGTGCGTGGAGGCCGGCGCGCCCAGCGCGATGACCTATGTGAAGATCAACTTCTGTCCCGAGGGCGTGCTCACCATCGAGCAGAAAACCGCGAAGCATCGGGAGGCGTGACGATGAAGCCGGGAAAATTCTCCGTCCGCAAGCTGACGATGACCGCCTTTTTCGCCTGCCTCTCGTTCGTGCTGTGCTCGTTCGTGTACTTCCCCTCCATGGCGCCGTTTCAGCACTTTGTCAACGTGCTCGCCGCCGTGTTCGTGGGGCCGTACTATGCCTTCGCCGCCGCGCTCATCTGCGGTCTGATGCGGATGCTCATCGGCGGGCGTACCATCCAGGCCGTCGTCGGCGCGATTTTCGGCGCGTTCCTGGCGGGGCTGCTGTATCGGAAAACGCATAAGCTCTGGGCCGCTCTCGTGGGCGAGGTCATCGGCACCGGGTTTATCAGCGCCATGGTCGCCTATCCGCTGATGAAGGCGTTCTATGGGCTGGACGCACAGTCCCCGTTTTACTACATCCCGTTTTACACGCCGTCCTCTCTTATGGGCGGATGCATGGGCTGCGCCGTGCTGCTGATCCTGAAAAAGGCCAACGTCCTGGATCGGATGCAGACGCAGCTGGAACAATGAAAAGAGGGTAACGATGGAATTTGCATCCGCGCTGCGTGCGGTGCGCTCGCGCGCGCCGCTCGTGCAGTGCATCACCAATTTTGTAACCGTGAACGACTGCGCCAACATCCTGCTGGCCGCCGGGGCCTCCCCGACCATGGCGCGCGATATCCGCGAGGTGGAGGAGTCCGTCGCGGGCGTGCAGGCGCTCGTGCTGAACATGGGCGCAATTGAGGACGCGGAGGCGATGGTGCTCGCCGGCAGGCGGGCGAACGCGCTGGGCATCCCGGTCGTGCTCGATCCCGTGGCCGCAGGCGTGACGGCGCTGCGCCGCGACGTCACCGCGCGGCTGCTGCGCGAGGTGTGCTTCGCCGTCATCCGCGGCAACGCCTCGGAGATCCGTGCGCTGGCCCGCAGCGAAATTGCCGGCAGCGGCGTGGACGTCGCGGCGGCGGACATCGTAACGGAGGAAACCGTGCCGCAGGCCGTGGTGCTGGCGCAGGCGCTCGCCGCGCGCATCGGCAGCGTCATCGCCATCTCCGGCGCGATTGATGTGATCGCGGACGGGCAGCGGGCCGTGCTGCTGCGCGGCGGGTGCGCCGCCATGGCGCGCATCACCGGCAGCGGCTGCATGGTCACGACGCTGATTGGCGCGTTCTGCGGCGCGGCGCCGGACGAGCCTTTCCGCGCGGCCTGCGCGGCGATGGGCGCCATGAACGTCTGCGGAGAGCGCGCGGAGGCCCGGCGGCTGCAAAACGGCACCGGCAACGCCACCTTCCGCACCGATCTGATCGACGCGGTGTTCAATCTCACCGAAGAACAGTTGGACAAAGGAGTCTGCTATGAAGTTTACAAAGGATGAAATCCGCAGGGCCATGCTGCTCTACGCCGTCACTGACCGGACGTGGCTGCGCGCGGGCGAGACGCTCCCGCAGGTGACGGAGCGCGTGCTGCAAAGCGGCGCGACGTTTCTGCAGCTGCGCGAAAAGGCGCTGGGGCGCGACGCGCTGCTCGCCGAGGCCATGGCGCTCAAGGCGCTGTGCGTGCGCTATCATGTGCCGTTCGTGGTGAACGACGATGTGAACGTCGCCATCTGGTCCGGCGCGGACGGCGTGCACGTCGGCCAGTCCGACATTCAGGGCCGGGACGTGCGCGCGCTGATTGGGCCGGATCGAATCCTCGGCATCTCCGCGAACACGGTGGAGACCGCCGTCGCCGCCGAGCGCGCGGGAGCGGACTATATCGGCGTGGGCGCGGTATTCAGCACATCCACGAAGCGGGACGCAAAGACGCTGAGCCTCCGGGAGCTGCGGGAAATCTGCGCGGCGGTAAGCATCCCGGTCGTCGCCATCGGCGGTATCTCAGGGGACAATGTGCGGCAGCTCGCCGGCAGCGGCATCGACGGCGTGGCGGTGGTCTCCGCCATCTACGCGCAGCCGGATCCCGCGGCCGCGACGGCGGAGCTGCTTGCGCGCGTAAAGGACGCGGTCGCCGCGCATGGATAAGCGCTATGCGATTTTTGATATGGACGGTACGCTCATCGATTCCATGGTCTATTGGCAGCGGCTGGCCCCGGAATATCTCGCCGCGCAGGGCGTGACGGAGGACGTTTTCCCGGTTCTAAGACGCATCCGGGCCATGACCCTGCTGGAGGCTGCCGCGCTGTTCCGGGAGGCGTTCGCGCTTCCCGGTACGCCGGAGCAGATCGCGGCGGAGATGGACGCCATTCTGGAGCAGCACTATCGCGCGGACATCCCGCTCAAGCCCGGCGCGGCGGATTATCTGCGCCGGCTGCGCGGGCGCGGCGTCCGACTCTGCGTGGCGACGGCGACGCCGGAGGCGCTCGCGCGCGTCTGTCTGGAACGGCTCGGCGTCGCGGACTGCTTTGACTTTATCCTGAGCTGCGACACGGTCGCTGCCGGGAAGGACCGGCCAGATGTGTTCCTCGCCTGCGCGCGGGCGTTCGGCGCGGCGCCGGAGGCGGTCGCCGTCTTTGAGGACGCGCACTACGCCGCGCGGACCGCAAAGCGCGCGGGATTCTATGTCGTCGGCGTCTACGACGACAACGGCGCCGCGCACTGGGATGAGATGCGCCGGGTCTGCGACGAAGTCATCCAGGGGTGGGACGATCTCCGCTGATTCTCACAAATTCATAGAATTGCCCTGCAAAATGATCTTGCAGGGCGGTTTTTATTGGCAGGCGACTAATGATTCTTTAAACATTTGGGAGTATTTTTTAGATGATTACATTTGGTACGGAGGTGCAGCATCATGGAGGCGGCACTGCAATTCGGCATATTCGGCGATTCGCTCATGAAGGGCACGCTGCCGATCGAGGGGCACCGCTACCGGTTTCACAAGGAGTTCATGGAAACCCTGCTCGAGCCGATCCACGCTGTGGTCGCAAACAAGGCCAAGTTCGGCGCGACCATCCGCAAGGGACACACGGTTTTGCAAAAGGACCTCTCCAACGGCAGCCGGTATGACTACGCGCTGCTGGAATATGGCGGCAACGACTGCAACTATGACTGGCCCAACGTGGCCGCCGCGCCGGACAGTCACCATGACCCCGCCGTCGGGCTGGCGGAGTTTGTCGGAACGCTCTCGGACATGATCGACCAGCTGGAGCAGCGCGGCACGAAGCCCATCCTCATGACGCTGCCGCCGATCGACTCAGAGAAATATCTCGACTATCTGCAGTCGCAGGACATTGACCGCAGCGCGCTCGTGCACTGGCTGGGCGACCCGAACCACATCTACCGCACGCAGGAGCTGTATTCCAACGCGGTGTATAAGCTGGCCGTGCAGCGCAGTCTGCCGTGCGTCGATGTGCGCTCCGTCTTTTTGCAGCGGCCGGATTTTCCGGACCTGATCTCCGGCGACGGCATCCACCCCTCGGAGAAGGGCTATCAGCTGCTGTACTCCACGCTGATCGATACGATCCGGCAGAAAATCTGAAACGCAAAGCGGAAGCGGAATGATCTCGTTCCGCTTCCGCTTCAATTTGTCAAAAAAGCTGTTTTTCGACAGACGGAGATTGAAATGCGGCGGGGGGTATGATAAAATGCGGGCAGACGCTTTCGCGTCTTACGACATATCACAAGGAGGACATTATGAAAAACCATGCAAAGCGCGCGCTCGCCATTCTGCTGGTGTGCGTGATGGCGCTGTCTCTTGCCGCCTGCGGCGCCAAGGTCGATGAGGCCGTCGTCGGCAGATACAGCCTGATTACCTACAGCTACATGGGGCTGGAGTTCCCCGCGGGCTACGGCGATATCGATGGGTACATCGAGCTGAAAAAATCCGGGACGCTCACGGTCCAGCTTACCACGGGGGACGATGACGACAACATCGGCTCCGGCAAGTTCAGCATCGAGGGCACGACGATGACCATCGACGACGGCGACGACACCCTGACCGCCACGATCGAGAACAACGTCATCACGCTGGAGGAGGGCGGCGTAACCTTCGTCTTCGCGAAGGATGGCTCCGACGAGGCGGCGGCGCTGATCGACGCGCGCGACGCCGCGGGCGATGAGGCCGCCATCGGCAGATACAGCCTGATTACCTACAGCTATGAGGACGTTGATTTTCCCGCGGGCTACGGCGATGTTGACGGCTATATCGAGCTGGAGGCCGCCGGAATGCTCTCGATCCAGCTCACCACGGGAGACAGCGATGACGACGACGTCGGCACCGGCGCTTACTCCATCGAGGGCACGACGATGACCATCGACGACGGCAGCGACACGCTGACCGCCACGATCGAGAACAACGTCATCACGCTGGAGGAGGACGACGTGACCTTCCGCTTTGCGAGGGACGGCTCTGACGAGGCGGCGGCGCTGATCGAGGCGCGCGACGCCGTGCGGACCACGCTCACCGGGACCTGGGCGGTCGAGGGCGCGCTCACGCTGGTCTTTCGTGAGGACGGCACCGGTCAGCTGGATGAAAACGAGCCCTTCGTCTTCTTCGGCAGCGATTCGGTGGTCTACCTCGTCTATGATTCGGACAACACCACAGAGACGCTGCGGTACACCCTGAGCGAGGACGGCAGCGCGCTCACCATTACAACCGATGACGGCGACGACATCACGCTCCAGCGTCAGTAAAAAAACAAAAACAGGCGCTGAATTTGGCAACGCCAGATAAGGAAGTTTTTATGTAGGATACGGTGTAACTCAGTAAAATGGGTTACACCGTATTCTTTTTTTCTTATGCTACGAAGCGGAAGTCCTGTGGGTTTGCCCGTATTTCTTCCATCATAGCAAGTATTTCCTGTTCGGTCGGAATATCTATCATACCAACCGCAGTAAAGTAAATATCTACCTTTACATAGCAATGACCGCTTGATTTGTCGTTGTTATGGACTTCAATACGCTCAATCAGAGAATTTACCAGCGTCGGCGTGAGTTCGTTAATTTCGGTCATTTCACGCAGAGTACGGAGTAAAAGCCTTAAATCCGTTGCTTTCTGCTTGGCTTCCTCCAAGGTCTGCCTGCTCTCGGCAACTTCCTGTGTTAATGCTTTCTGCTCCTTTTCATAGCTTTGAAGCATTTTAGAAAAGCGTTCATCGGAAAGTACGCCGATGGCGTTTTGCTCGAAAACCTTTTCAATCAGCCTGTCGATTTCGGCGATTCTCTTTGTACCTTGTTCCACAGCCTGCTCCAGCCTTTTGTGTTCTTTCTGACGCATAGCATTAGTTTTCTTTGCAAGCATATACAGAAATACCGGCTCGTGGCATTTCACAAAATCCGCCAAGCTGCTGATTGCTTCAAGCACTATTCTCTCAAGCACAACGTCACGGATATAGTGGATTTGACAAGTCCCTCTGCCATCCTTGTAGTTGGAACATCTCCAAAATTCCTGATTGCGTTTCAGGCTCTTTGCAGCACAGAAATGCAGTTTTGCGCCGCAATCGGGGCAATATACCAATCCCGAAAACAGACTTGCTCTTCCTGTTGCTGTAGGTCTGCGGCGGTGTTTGCGAAGTTCCTGCACCCTCAGCCATTGTTCTTCGGATATTATCGGCTCCTGCATATTCGGTATGATTTGGTAATCTTCTGTGGCATTATGGATTTTCTTGTGAACCTTGTAGCTGACCGTAGTGCTTTTGAAGTTCACAGCACAACCCGTATACTGTCGGTTTTCAATAATACCTACAACCGTTTTCTGATCCCAACTATACGGATTAGTTGGTACTTTCTGTGCGTGGCTTCTGCCGACCGATTCATAGTAGGCAGAAGGAACAAGAATTTTCTCTTTCTCCAATTGTCTTGCAATCTGTGATGGGCCACGCCCTGCAAGACATAAAGCATAGATTTTGCGTACCACTTCGGCAGCGGGTTCATCAATCAGCCATTTCTCTTTATCGTCAGGGTCTTTCACATATCCAAAAGGAACAGTCGGTGAGACACGCTTTCCGTTTTCTGCTTTCGACTGCCATACCGCACGGATTTTTTTAGAGGTTTGTGCCGCATACCACTCGTTAAATATATTGTAAAACGGCAGCATTTCCATACCCTCGCCGGTGGTGCTGTTTACATTTGTTAGCGCCGGGCGAAAATCGCCAATATGGGCCGGGCGAAAATCGCCAATTTCAGCCGAATGAAAATCGCCAATGTATCTTTTGAGCGCTATACTTG
>CACWHX010000023.1 GCA_902760845.1 Oscillospiraceae bacterium | reverse complement strand
TTCGTGTAGGTGGAGCCTACGTCGCATCCGCCAAAGTATTTCATAATGTGTTGATCCTCCTAATAATATGTGTTTCTCTTCCGGCAAAAAGCCCGGCAGTGCTCGCGTCCCCAGACGCGAATCATTTCAGTCACCGCATCCCCGCGTCCCCCAGCCAAAACAAAGCGGACGCTTTGTTTTGGAAAGGAAGAACGGGGGCTCGGCTTCGGAATGGAGCGTGTTTGTTTAGACGTTATACTCGTAGCTCGGCTTATCCATACCGTACGGCATCTTGGTCATGTCGCGGCGCTCCATCTCGTCATAGTGCTTCTTCATGAAAGGCTCATAGACGTAGAACAGGAACTTGCCGTCCAGATCAAAGAAGAACACCGCGAAGAGCAGGGCGTTTGCACCAAACAGAATGCCGAGAGCTTTCAACAGTTTCGCTTTCATTATGGTTCCTCCTTCTCTTACCAGGTCTGGCTGTCGTCAAAGTCCAGCAGCGAGGGATCAATGGGATCCTCGCCCATGACGGTGGACATGTAGTCGCTGATGAGCTGACGGATCTCGGCGCGGGAGACTGTGCGGCTGTCGGGCAGCGCGTGAGGAATCCAGAATGCGTGGATGCCCCTCTCGCGGAACTCGTCCTCGAACAAACCGTGGACACCCTGCATACCCTTGCACTGGAGCTGGTCATACATGGCGACCATGTCGCAGTTGAACTGATCCATCCACTGCCACAGCTCGAGAATATGGTGCAGACCGCCGACGGCGTTGTTGCGCATGGGCGCCCTCAGGTGGTACTTGGCCATGTCGTAAAGGGTGTTTTCCTTGCTGTCGGTGCGGATCTCCAAGTTGAACATGAGAGAGTCCATGTTGATGATGACGTTCAGGCCCCAGCAGTTATAGGCCCAGGTGCACCAGTTAGAGTAGTACAGCGGCGCGCAGGACCAGGCGATGACTCTGTGGCGGGTCTTCGGGAAGGTGTTGATCTTCTGCTCCACGCACTTCTCCATGATCTTGCGGACCTTGCGGTCGGTTTCATGCCAGATGTCGTTTTCGCCGCGGGTGCCATACTGCGACTGATAGATACGATACAGAGCCTGGGCGACGCCGTTGATGGGGTAGGAGTTGGTGTTGGCAGCAACGTCCCACTTCTCCCACTCGAAGCGCTGCAACTCGTTCTGCTCCTCCAGACGCTGATTCAGAAGATCCCAGTTCATAGGAACACCGGTCTGCTCCTCAAAGAAGGCCCATGCCTGCTGAATCTCATTGACGGTGTTCTTCATGACCTCTTCGTTGTCGAACTGCATGGTCATCGGCAGCGCGAACAGCGGCTTATCCCAGAACCAGTCCTGCAGAATGGTGGAGGCGACAGAGCCGTCGCAAGCCTCGTTGCAGGTGAAAAACATAGGGGAGTAATCCGGCACATCGTCCAGCACGAACAGACCTTCCTCGGCCTGGCACATCGGGCAGGGGTCGCCCGGCAGACCGATGGACTGCGCCGCGTCGATGTAGTTGAGCACGGTGTGGCTGTTGACGTGGCAGGTGACAAAGTAGGGGATCATCTCCAGCGGCTGCGCCTTGAACTTGTCAGACCAGCCGTAGAAAATGCCGCCCCAGAAGGTCTCCTTATGAGCGATCGTGTGCTGATAGGCGTCATTCTTCTTGCCGCCGTGCAAATTAGCGTCGGCGTTGAACATGGTCTGGAACTGACGGATGGTGCTGTCAACCATGGCGCGATAGTGCCAGGCGGAAGCCGCCAGCGCGGGACCGCGCATACCCTCAAGGCCGCGGTCGAACCAGTGCAGAACGGGGATATAGGTCTGGCCCATCCAGCGATAACGCCAGAGACCCTTTGCAAAGGTGATGAGGTCGCCATACTTAAAGATGTCCATGACCATGTGCAGGTAGTTATAACCCCAGATCATGTACATGTAATAGAAGGTATCCTTCACGCCGCGCCACTCTCTGTGCTTATAGAGACCGGTGGGCTGGATGTACAGGTCAGCCAAGCGCATTTCTTCAGCAGGCTTGCCGTACCAGAAATCACGAGCGAGTTTCTTCAAGTCTTTCATTAGATCGCCTCCTGAATCTTCTTGATTTCAATGCTCTCCACGAACGCCTGGAAGCGCGTGCGCAGCTGACCGGAAGCACCGTTGATGTACTCCTTTTCAATGGAGCAAACGGGAATGCCGAAGTCGCGCGGCATGATGATCGTATCAATCGTGCGCTCATAGCTCCAGTACTCGCAGAACTTGTTGGACTCCACGATGATGCCGTCGGCATGATATTCATTGGCGACATTGGCAAGATACTGCTTTCTGGCGCGCATATCGTCCTGCGGCATCATACGCGGGCACTGATCGGTTTCGAGATAGTGCCGCGCGACAGCCTCCAGCGGAGCCATGCCTTCCGGCACCACGATCTCTTCGCGGCCGGGGAGGGAACCGTAGCAATGGCGGTCGGCGACGACGAGCGCGCCGCAGCTCTCGATGAGCTTCGTGAACTCGGGGTCGTCGTTCTCAGAGCCGGCGAGCACGACCTTGCAGCGGAAATTCGGCGTCTTGTCGGGCTTGCGGGTCTTCATTTCCTTCGCCGTCTCGCGCAGCATCGGGAGAATGAGGTGCTTCGGGCATACGAGGGTGCAGAGCATGATGACCTGGAACTCATAGCCCGTAATGGTCGGGTTGTCGAGCTTGCGGTAGCTGCCAATCTCGGTGACGAGACGGCAGACCTCGTTGTGCTGCTCAATTGCCTTCAGGATCGCCTCGTCGGAGGTGTCAATGCCGAACTTCTCGTGCAGCGGATTGAGCACATGGTGCTGAAGCTCCGTGACGAGGTGGTCGATGGCGTTCTCCGTGCGCTTGAACGGGATATCCGTGAACTCCACGAAGAAATCGGGGTTCTGGATAACGTCCATATAGCCGAGATGCTCCTGGAAGCGGCAGGTGACGGTGCAGGTCTCTGTCGCCATCTGGGCGTCGAGGAAGTTGTAGCCGCCTTCGAGCGCGCGCTCAAAGAGGCTGCGGCCATAGTGGCATACACGGCCGGACATATAATATGTAGCAATGTCCGGGGAGGTGCAGCCCGGCGCTCTCAGACGGACGGAGAAGCAGCCCGGCAGATTGAGGAGGACTTCCGGCATATAATAGCAGGTGTAGCCCAAAGCCCGCAGACCCTCGTCCTTCGCCTTTCTGACCAATTCGTTATTGGCCTCTTGCAAAAGGTTTTCAAATGCGATCAGGTGTTTCAAGTCTCTCATGTGCAAGCCCCCTTAAAATTTTTCGCATTTAACAACTTACTCGCAAACGTGACGCAGAACAAACGGATGCCCTGCTTCACACGTTATCAGAATAACAGAGTTGTTGTTAATTGTCAAACAAAATGTTGCTTTTTTTGCGGTGAAATTTTGGTGAAATTGAAACGAAAAAATCGATTCTTTACACTCTTTCTTGTAAATGTTGAATAGCGACCATCCCGTGGTGGAAATGATTTGCAATCCAAAAAAACTACCACAGAAATAGGGAATCTGTCCGTTTGACTTTTTCCGTCGGGTGTAATACGATGAAGAAAACAAGATGGGAGGGTTGTCGCATGACGCTGATGTCACTTTTTCCCGTTTTGCGCGAGCTGAATCTGCTCACAATCTTGCTGCGGTTCCTCGTGGCGGGCGCCTGCGGCGCGATCATCGGGTACAGCCGCGGGCGGCTGCAGCGCCCGGCCGGATTCCGGACGCATGTGCTGGTCTGTCTTGGCGCGGCCTCTACGATGATCGTTTCTCAATTCAGTCTGGAAGTACTTGGAGTCTACGGCGACGCGATGCGCATCCCGGCGCAGGTTGTCAGCGGCATCGGCTTTCTCGGCGCCGGCAGCATCATCGTCACCGGGAAAAACCGCAACCACATTACGGGGCTTACCACGGCGGCGGGCCTCTGGGCCACGGCCTGCATGGGCCTGGCCGCCGGCGCGGGATATCTGGAATGCGCCATCATCATGTGCGTGCTTATTTATGTCGCGCTCGTGCCGCTCTTTAAGCTGGATAACGCTTACGTCAAAACGCTGCACAGTCTGACGGTGTATGTGGAGGTAGACGCCGACACCCGGCTGAGCGAGGCGATGCGTTCGCTGAAGGACAGCGGGATGCTGCTTCACACCATTGACCGCTTCGGCGGCAGCAGCGAGGCCTATGCCGGGTACAAGATCGAGATCGAACTGCTCAACCGCGATCTGCGCCCGGATCGCGCCGTTGAGATGATCCGGGAAATTTCAGGCGTGCAGTTCGCCCAACGATTGCTTGAGGAATAAACGGGAAAACAACAAAAACGCACGGAAGATCGCTCCGTGCGTTTTTGCTCAGTTTGTCAAAAAAACCCTCGGCAGAGTTCGCGCCCGGAGGCGCGAATCGGGTCAAATCATTTTTGCCCCGCGGCTTCGCCGTGGGGCAAAAATGCTTCTCGCGGAATGGATTGCCCTCATATCGCGAATCGCATTCGCGAACGAGGGCGAGGAATGCAGCGCAATCCCCTCCTGTCGAAAAACAAGTTTTTCGACAGGCTCAACAAAAACGCACGGAGGATCGCTCCGTGCGTTTTTGCTGTTGATGAGGACAAAATGAAAAAGAATCGCATTGCTTCTTGCGGTTTTTACTTTAACAAAGAAATATTACGGAATAAAGGAGAGAAGTATTGCAAAAATATTAAATGAAAGATATTTTTTGGGTCAGTCCAAAAATAGCCCCCAATTTATGCCGTCCAGAGACGTCTCCGCACGGAAGGCCGTCAGCGGGAGCGCACCGCCCGCACCCTGGCCGCGCACCGAGGCGGCGGAAAGGCGAAAGTGCTGCAGCAGCGTCTGGACCGCCGCGGCCCGCTCGGCTTCCGGAACGAGCAGCTCCTTGAGGATAAGCGTGTTTTCCGCCGTCTCTGCGGCGCAGCAGCCGCTGCCAATAGCATAAAGACCGGCGCCGCAGGCGCGGCAATAGACGGCCTGCAGCGATAAAAATGCCTCTGAGAAGGCCAGGTGCGGTCTGTCCGCAAGCTGCGCCTCCCGCAGCTGCCCGTATTGCGCGGCGTCCGCTTCGGAAAACGCAAGCAGCGGAGAATCCTCACAGCGCGCAACTGTTTCCTCGTGTCCGCGGCCGACGTGAACCGCCTCCATGCAGGCGGCATACCATGCAAAGAGCGACGGCTCAGCCGGGCGCGTGTACAGCAAAAGCCCCTGCTCATCCGCCAGCGTGACAAACCGCCGCATCAGCCGGCCGGCATATCCCTTGCCGCGCTCCGTCTCAGGGCTCGCCACGGCATAGACATAGGCGGCGGGCCGCACGCGCTGCCCCTGGACGAGATGGTTTCCTGTCAGAAGATAGGCGGCGGAACAGATCACCGGGCCGCGGCGGACGACCCAGGCGGACGTCTCCGGCGGAAAGCGGGCAAAAAAAGCGTCGATCAGCTCCGGAGGATCACCGAACGCCGATACCCAGAGCGCGCGAAGCGCGGGAACATCGCCCGCCGCGGCGCGCGTGACGACAGCGTCAGCCATTGGCGTATACCTCCGGGCAAAGCGTGCGGATCTGCTGCCGCAGCGACCGCAGATCGGCGAAGGTCTCCGGGCGTTTTTCGGGATCACGCAGCAGGGCGGAGGGATGGTAGATTGCCATGTAGCTTCGGCCGTTCACGGTATACCACTGGCCGTGCTCGCGCGTGATGCGGAAATTCTCCCGAATTTGCGCCATCGCGGCGATTCGCCCAAGGCAGACGATGATTGCCGGATCGACCAGCGCGATCTGGCGGCGCAGCCACTCGGCGCAGCAATCCTGCTCCACAAACAGCGGGTCGCGATTGCGCGGCGGACGGCATTTGACCATGTTGGCAATGTACACCTTCGTGCGATCGAGATCGATCATCTCCAGCATGTCGTCCAGCAGCTTGCCCGCCGGGCCGACAAAGGGGATCCCCTGCAGGTCCTCCTGCTCGCCGGGACCCTCTCCGATGAGCATGACGCGCGCCTGCTCGTTTCCGTCGCCGAACACAAGGTTGCGGCGCGTTTCGCCCAGGGAGCAGCGCGTGCACTGCGCGCACGCCTGTTTCAGTTCGCTCCAGGAATCAGCCATACGTTTTCTCCTCTCTTGCAAGCGTCAGCAGAATGTCCGCCTGATTATCCTCCGGGTACGCCCACACGTGGCGCAGAAGCCTGTTCAGCGTGCGGCCGATTTCCGGGCCCTGGATTCCCAGCCGCCGCAGCTCCGTGCCGGATATGGCAAGCTCCCGCAGCGTGCAGCAGTCGCCGCGGCGGAGGATTGTACGCAGAACCGCCGCGTCGTCGCTGCCCTCCCACGCGGACAGGACCTCCGCGGAAAGCGCGGCCGTCTCCGCGCCGTGCGCCGCAACGGCGGCCTTCCACGTCTGCTCCGTGCGCGGCGCGGACTGAAACAGCGCGGCGCAGGCGCGGCAGGCAAGCGCCGTCCGCTTATCCAGCCGCAGTGTCTCCAGGACGGAAAGACCGCATCCTGCCTCTGTAAGCGCGAGGGAGAACGCCATCCAGCGCGCCGTGCGCCCCTCCGGCGCGGTGTGCAGCTTGTCCCACGGCAGACGCGCCGGGAATGCGAGCAGCCCGTAGTCCTGCGCGGCGGCGAGGCGCTCCGGATATCGCGTGCGGAGCGTTCGATCAAGCTCGGCGCAGATTCGCTCTGCCGAGAGCGACGCCATCAGCGGGGCGCAGGCGCGGATTGCCTTCGCGGTTTCCGCCTCGATGGAAAGGTCCAGCTGCGCGGAAAAGCGAATCGCCCGCAGCATCCGCAGCGCGTCCTCCTGAAAGCGGCGTTCCGGCTCACCGACCGCGCGCAGTATCCGATTTTCCAGATCGGTCTGTCCGCCAAAAGGGTCGGTAAGAACGCCGTCTGCATCCATGGCCATGGCGTTCACGGTAAAATCCCGCCGCGCCAGATCGGCGCGCAGATCGGAGAGAAAGCGCACGGCGTCCGGCCTGCGGTGATCGGTGTACGTCCCCTCTGCGCGAAAGGTCGTCACCTCGGCGCTGAGACCGCCCTCGCGCACCGTCACCGTGCCATGGCGCGCGCCGTGATCCAGCGTATCGGGAAACAGCGCGCAGACCTGATCGGGCCGCGCGGCCGTGCAGATATCCCAGTCGTGCGGCGCGACGCCCAGCAGCATGTCGCGCACACAGCCGCCAACAAGATAGGCCGCGTGTCCCGCGTCCGCAAGGCGCTCCAAAATTTTCAAAATCGGGTTCGGAATGGTGAACTGCTGCATGGGAAACCTCAGACTTCGACAAAAAATTTTCGTTTTTGCGTTAAATTCGAAAGGAAATGTTAATCTTTGCCGTTGTAATGTGCTTTCAAACGTATTATAATACGCAAATGGCCGAATCACAACCATCAACTTCTGTTGTATTTATGATATTGGAGTTTTTTTCTATGGCAGATTTTCAGGAATATCTTCAGCCCGGGAAAAAGGGACTTCTGATCGGCGCGGGAGGCGTGTCCATGTCTCCGCTGGCGGAGGTTCTGCACGACGCGGGACTGGTCATTGTGGGCTCCGACATGAGTGAGAGCGACAATACGCTCCTGCTGCGGGAGAAGGGCATCCCCATTTTTATCGGGCACAGGGCGGAGAACATCACGCCCGACCTGGATTTTGTGGTCCGCACCGCCGCGGTGCACGACGACAATCCGGAGATCGTTGCGGCGCATGCGCGCGGCATTCCGGTTTTTGAGCGCACGCAGGCGTGGGGTGCGATCATGCGCGCATACCCGAACGCGCTATGTATCGCCGGTACGCATGGGAAAACGACCACGACCTCCATGTGCACGCACATCATGATGGCGGCGGAGCGGGATCCGACCGTTATGATCGGCGGGACGCTGCCGCTGCTGCATGCCGGGCATCGCGTCGGCAAGGGCGACACGATCATCTTTGAGTCGTGCGAATATTATAATTCCTTCCTCTCGCTGAAGCCGACGATTGCCGTGGTTTTGAATATTGAGGCGGATCATCTGGATTTCTTCAAGGATCTGTCGGATATCAAGCAGTCGTTTCGCGAGTTTGCGGCCCGCGTGCCGGAGTCCGGCGTGGTCATCGCAAACTATGACGATGAGAACACGATGGATGCGCTGCATGCGCTGGATCGCCGGGTCGTGACCTTTGGCTTCGATCACAAGGCGGATATTTATCCGGATCATATCGTACGCCGCGGCGCGCAGTCGGAGTTTGACATCATCTATCACGGCGAGAAGTTTACCCGTGTGGTGATTCACGTTCCGGGAGAGCACAACATCCGCAACGCGCTGGCTGCCGCGGCGGCGACGAGTTCGCTCGGCATCGGGCCAACCGCCGTGAAATACGGACTCGCCGGCTTCCAGGGCGCCGGCCGCCGCTTTGAATTCAAAGGGAAATTCCACGGCGCCGATCTCTATGACGATTACGCCCATCATCCGAGCGAGCTGCGCGCCGTGCTTGACGCGGTGGACGCGCTGGACTACGAGCGCACCATCGTCATTTTCCAGCCGCACACCTACAGCCGGACCGCCGCGCTGTTTTCCAGCTTTGCAGAGCAGCTTCGGCGCCCGACCATCGCCTATCTCGCGGAAATCTATGCCGCGCGCGAGCAAAACACCATCGGCATTTCCTCCGCCGATCTCGCACGCGAAATTCCCGGCGCGCGCTTTTATCCCACCTTCGCCGAGATCGAGCGCTCGCTCGCCGAAACCGCGCGCCCCGGCGATATCATTCTCACCGTTGGCGCGGGCGACGTGTTCCGCATCGGCGAGCACCTTTTGAACGAAAGCAATTGATTTATATTTTCCTGAATTTTCAACGGCATTCAGCCCCGGTCGCAGTTTTCTGCGGCCGGGGTTTTTGCGTCATCCATAAATACCCGAAAAGTACTTTCCTGCGACAGCGCGGAGTGACAGGATTTATCGCGCGCCAAAACTATAATCTTTATGTAAACTGATCGCGGAGGGTTCGCTATGGATGTCAAGAGGACGAGACAAAGCCGGCGGGAGGGCGCGGCGTTTGGGCCGGAGCAATGGGCCGCGGCGGCGCATATCCCGCAGTGGGCGGGGATCGCGCTGTGCTTTGCGCTGGGGCTGATTTTGTCGGCGGCGCGCGTGGGAAACGCGCCGGCGCCGTTTGGCGTGGCGATGCTGGCGACCGTCGGCTATGGCAGCGGCGGCGCGTTTTGCATGCTGGGCTGCATCCTGGGGTACTTCGCCGCTTGCGGCTTCATGGCCGGAACGCAGATGGCCTGCGGCTGCGCGCTCGTGTTCACGACGTCCTATTTTCTGCGCAGACACTGGCTGATCCGGTCCAGGTGGTATCCGCCGGCGCTCTCCATGATTGCCTATGGCCTGACCCGGCTGAGCATCTATGCGCTCACGGGTGGCATCACGCCGCTGGTGCTGCTCCGTGTGGCGTTTTATCTGCTGCTGTGCGGCGCGGCGGCGCTGGCGTTCGGCGAGGTGCTGCACCTGCAGGAGCCGCGAACCGCCACCGCGGAGATCTGCCACAGCGTCTCCATCGTGCTGCTCCTGGCGTGCGTCCTGATGGGGGTCGGCGGCTTTCTGCTGTTTGGCACGGTCTCTGTCGGACGGATCGTATCGCTTTTGATCCTTCTGATGCTCAGCGCCACCGGCGGGCCGCTGTGCGGCGCGGCGGCGGGCGTCGTGCTCGGCGCGGCCATGGACGTCTCCGCTGCCGGCGGCGCGTACTTTGTGGCGCTCTATCCGCTCTCGGCGCTGAGCGCGGGGCTGTTTTGCAAGCATAAGCGGATCTTCTTCCTGCTGGTGTTTGCCGTCGTGCATGCCCTGACGACGCTTTGCCTGCCGGCAGGCCCGCAGCGGCTCGCCGCGCTGATCGAGGTGCTGACCGCCTCGGCCGTCTATCTTCTGCTGCCACAGCGCTTTGTGGTCTCGGTCGGCGCGTTTGTGCAGCCGATGCGTGCCGGGCGCGGGGAATCCGGCCTGCGCCGGTATGTGGCGGGCAGGGTCGGCGGCATGTCGCGCGCCTATCGCGCGCTGTACGATGTGGCGCAAGGCGCCGCGACGGCAACGGAGAATGACGCGGACATTGCCAAGGTGTTTGACCGCACGGCGGACCGCGTCTGCACGAGCTGCGCGCTCCGGCAGGACTGCTGGGTCGCCTCCGCGTCGGACACACTCAATGTCATGAACGACGCCTCGCGCAAGATGCAGGAGCGCGGCCGGCTGCAGGTGGACGACTTTCCGCCGTACTTCCGGGAGCGATGCCTTTGCCTGCACGAATTTTCAGAGGTCGTGAACGGCGAGCTTCGCCTGCGCGCCTACCGGCAGCGGATGCAGACGCTTATGCAGGAGGAGCACGCGCTGCTCTGGGAGCAATACCGCGACTTTGCGGAGGTGCTCGGCGACTCGGCCCGCGCGCTGGACAGCGTCTACGGCGCGGACCCACTGGGAGAGCGGCGGCTGATTCGCTATCTGCGCACGCTTGGCGTGGAGGCGGATGCCGCCGTGTTCCGCGACGACCGCGGCCGGCTGCACGCGGCAATCGACAGCCGGTTTCTCCGCCCGCTTCTGGATACGCCCAATTTTCTGGACGGGCTCTCCGCTGTGCTTGGCGTGCGGCTTTGCATGCCGGAAAAGCAGGCGCAGGAGGATAGCCTCATTCTCCTCGAGGCGGAGCCGCTCGCGGCCTCGGTCGGCATTGCCGCCGTGCGCAAGCGGGGGGAGGCGGTCTCCGGCGACCGGGGGACGTATTTCAAGACGGACTCCGGCGAGCTTTGCGTCATCCTTTCCGACGGCATGGGCACCGGTGAGGCCGCGGCCGACGGAAGCATCAGCACGATCCGCATGCTCGAAAACTTCCTGCGTGCCGGCGTCGCGCCGTCCGTGGCCATGAAGCTTCTCAACTCCACGGCGCTGCTGCGGGATCAGGAAAACTGGGGCTACGCGACCGTTGATCTCATGTGCGTTGATCTTTTTACTGGCGACGCATGCTTCTATAAATATGGCGCCGCGCCGTCCTATGTCAAATCCGGCGGCGTCATCCGCAAAATTCGCAGCAGCTCCTTTGCCGCAGGGCTGAAATATGAGGCCGGAAAGGCGCCGGACGTGATGCGCATGCGGCTGAAGCCGGGGAGCGTCGCCGTGATTGCGAGCGACGGCGTGGTATCCGACGGGAAAGATCTCTGGCTGCGAAAGCTCCTGGAGCAGACGGACGGCGCGGATATGAAAACACTTGCGGGAAGCGTCGTGCAGTCCGCCGTGCGGGAATATGGAAGAAATGACGATATGACGGCGCTGGCCATCAAGGTGGAGGTGAGAACCTAGCATGAAACAGCGAAAGCGACTTCGGCGCGTGGCGTCTGACGAGCGCGTGTACGCAGAGACGGTCAAGGGAACCTCCCGCCGCGTCGTGGTTGTGCCGGCGGAACCGGAGACCGTGTTTGAGCAGATCATCTACGTCGTGCGGGACGATGCGCTCTCCGCCGGGGGCGTCTCTGCGGAAGACGTTCTGCGCGACGCGGAGGAGCTTCTGCAGCCGCCGGAGGAACCTCCGGCGGCGAAGCGGGAGCCGAATCTCACGACGGCTCTGCTGTGGCTTTCCGGCATCGCCACGGCGCTTACGAGCGGGATCCTGCTGTATTGGTGCCTTGCCATGTAACGATCGCCCCGGAGCGGATGCTCCGGGGCGCGTTTTCTGTTTGCGTATCGTCATGATTTTTCATTTTTGGTTGTAATCTTTTCCCGAAGGTGTTAGAATAAAGAGCCAAATCATTTCGGACGGAGGGAACCGCATGAGCACGATTCGAGACAGTTCGCTTGCCCCGTCCGGCGAGCGCAAGATTCGCTGGGTGGAGGCGCATATGCCCGTTTTACGGGACATTGGACGCGAGTTTGCGCAGACCCGGCCGTTTGAGGGACTGAAAATCACGCTGTCGGTGCATTTGGAGGCGAAGACGGCCTATCTCTGCCGCGTGCTGGAACTGGGCGGCGCGGAAATGCACGTGACCGGCTCCAATCCGCTTTCCACGCAGGACGACGTAGCCGCCGCGCTGGCCGAACAGGGCATGGATGTGCACGCGGTTTATGGCTGCACGACGGAGGAGTATGAGACGCATTTGCGCCGCGTCCTCGCGCCGGGACCCAATATCATCATTGACGACGGCGGCGACCTTGTACACCTGATGCATACGGAGTTTCAGGATCAGATCCCGGGCGTCATCGGCGGCTGCGAGGAGACGACCACCGGCATCCACCGCCTGCGCGCGATGGACAGCGCCGGCACGCTGCGCTTTCCCATGATTCTGGTCAACGACGCCGACTGCAAGCACCTCTTTGACAATCGCTACGGCACGGGCCAATCCGTGTGGGACGGCATCATGCGCACGACCAATCTCGTCATCGCGGGAAAATCCGTCGTCGTCTCCGGCTATGGCTGGTGCGGCAAGGGCGTGGCGCTGCGCGCAAAGGGTCTGGGCGCGAAGGTCATCGTCACGGAGGTCGATCCCATCCGCGCGCTGGAGGCCGTCATGGACGGCTATGCGGTCATGCCAATGGCGGAGGCCGCGCAGATCGGAGATATCTTCGTGTCGGTCACCGGCTGCCGCGATATCATCACGGCGGAGCACTGCATGCTGATGAAGGAAGGCGCCATCGTGAGCAACGCCGGACACTTCAACGTGGAGATCGACATGGCGGCGCTGGAGAAGACGGCGGTTGAAAAATATGAGGCGCGGCACAACATTGACGCCTACAGGCTGCCGAACGGCAGGACGATCTATGTGATTGCGCAGGGACGCCTGGTGAATCTCGCCGCGGCGGATGGACATCCGGCGGAGATTATGGACATGAGCTTTGCCGTGCAGGCCATGAGCGCGGCGCATCTCGCCCGCACGCGCGGCACGCTGCGGCCCGGCGTCGTCCCCGTCCCGGCGGAGATCGACCGCGACGTGGCGGAGCGCAAGCTGAAAGCCATGGGCGTCGGCATTGACGCGCTGAGCGACGCGCAGAGGCGCTACATGAACAGCTGAACAGCTGAAACTTACATAGGGGAAGGGGGAGATCCCGTTGGAGAACGTCGATTACGAGACCATCCATGATGAGCTGTTCATCATGCTGGAGCAGCATATGATTAAGGAACTCAGCCAGACACTGGCGGAAATGAATGAGTTTGACATTTCTGAGTTTCTCGGCGAGCTTTGGGAGCAGGATCAGACCCGCATGGGCATGGTGTTCCGGCTGCTCTCCAAGGAGATCGCCGCCGACGTATTTGCAAATCTTGAGGTCGAAGAGCAGGAGACGATTATCAACTCCATCACCGACACGGAGCTTGCCGGCATCGTTGAATCGCTGCAGGTGGACGATGCGGTGGACATGATGGAGGAGCTTCCGGCAAACGTTGTCAAGCGCGTCATGCGCACGGCCACGCCGGGGACGCGAAACCTCATCAACCAATATCTGAAATACCCCGAAAACTCCGCGGGCAGCATCATGACCGCAGAGTTCGTCGATTTGAAAAAATATATGAGCGTCCGCGAGGCCATCGCCCGCATCCGCCGCATCGGAGAGAACAAGGAGACGATTTACGTCTGCTATGTCACCTCCGCCAAGCGCAAGCTGGAGGGCGTCGTCACCGTCAAGCACCTGCTGCTGTCAGATGACGACGAGGTCCTTGAGGACATCATGGATACGAACGTCATTTTTGCCCACACGACGGACGATCAGGAGGAGGTCAGTCGCCAGTTTTCGGACTATGACCTTATCGCGATTCCCGTCGTGGACAAAGAGGGCTGCCTCGTCGGCATCGTCACGGTTGACGACGTCATCGACGTCATGGAGCAGGAGGCGACCGAGGACATCGAAAAGATGGCCGGTATCACGCCGTCTGACCGGCCGTATTCCCGCATGAGCGTGCCGGAAATCTGGAAGCACCGCATCCCGTGGCTGATGTTCCTGATGATCTCGGCCACGTTCACCGGCATGATTATGACGCATTTTGAAAACGCGCTGGCCGCGCAGGTCGTGCTCGCGTCGTTCATTCCCATGCTGATGGACACCGGCGGCAACTCCGGCAGCCAGGCGTCCATCGCCGTCATCCGAAGCCTTTCGCTGGGGGACATTGAACCGTCCGACGTTGTGAAGGTCATCTGGAAGGAGTTTCGTGTCGCGATTCTGTGCGGCGTCTCGCTTGCGGCCGTCAACTTCGTCAAGATGCTGCTGGTTGACCGGATGCTGATCGGCAACACCAACGTGACGCTCATTGTTGCCGCGACCGTCAGCCTGACGCTTGTGTTCGTCGTCCTGTTCGCCAAGTTTCTGGGCAGCACGTTTCCGATCCTTGCGGAGAAGGTCGGCTTGGACCCGGCGGTCATGGCAAGCCCGCTTATCACCACGATCACGGACGCCGTTTCGCTGCTGATCTACTTCACAATCGCCAAGGCGCTGCTGCCATTTTAAGCAAATCACCGGCTGCACATATGCAGCCGGTGATTTTGCGTGGCGCCTTTGTCGTCATACGGCACACGCAAATAAGAGCCGCTGCGCGGCTCTTATTTGCGTTACGTACACTCCATCGCGTGAGGATAGGTGAGTGGTTATCTACAGGGGAAAAACTCTTTTTCAACAGAATCAAATGATGACGCCGCCGCCGAGTACGATGTCGCCGTCGTAGAACACAGCGGATTGGCCGGGGGCGGGGGCGCGCTGCGGCGCATCAAAGCAGATCTCTGCACCCCCGTCGTCCAGCGGCGTCACGGCGGCGGGCTGCTCGATCTGTCGGTAGCGCAGACGGACCCGGCAGCGCACCGGCCGCGGCGGCGCTTCACCGGAGACCCAGTTGCAAGACTGCACGCGGACGTGATCGGAATAGAGGTCGGCCTCCGACCCCAGCACGACTTGATTTTTTTCCGCGTCGATGCGGCAGACATATCGCGCCTCCGGCAGCGAGAGGCCAAGCCCCCGATGCTGCCCGATGGTGTAGTGGATGATGCCCTGATGCTGTCCCAGCACGTTGCCCGCCAGATCTGTAAAATCTCCGGGCTTCACCGCCTCCGGCGCGTGCTGCGCGACGACGCGGGCATAATCCCCATCCGGGACGAAGCAGATGTCCTGGCTGTCGGGCTTGTCGGCGTTATAAAAACCGCAGCGCGCGGCGATATCGCGCGTCTGCGCTTTGCGCAGCTCGCCGAGCGGGAAGTGGATATGCGCGAGCTGCTCCTGCGTCAGCCCATAGAGCACATAGCTTTGATCCTTCCGCTCATCCAGCGCCTTTTGCAGCACATAGCGGCCGTCTATCCGCGCCACACGCGCGTAGTGCCCGGTCACGACCACATCGCAGCCCAGCACCTTCGCGCGCTCAAAAAGCTTGCCGAATTTCAGATCGTTGTTGCAGTCGATGCAGGGGTTTGGCGTGCACCCGGAAAGATAGCAGCGCACGAACTTCTGCAGGACCTTTTCGTTGAATTCATCCTGAAAATTGAACACATAAAAGGGGATGCCGAGCTGATATGCCACGCTGCGCGCGTCCGCGACGTCCTCCAGCGAGCAGCAGGTGCGCGCGCGGGAGACGCCGGCGTCGTCGTTGGAAAACAGCTTCATCGTGCAGCCGATGCAGTCATAGCCCTGCTCAAGCATCAGCTTTGCGGCGACGCTGCTGTCCACGCCGCCGCTCATGGCAATGAGCGCTTTCATCTTAAACATCATTCTCCGTAAGCTGCTCCATCGTCTCGCGCCGGACGGCGACCGCGCTTCCCTCCGGTGTGAGCATCACGACCGCGGGGCGGGGGACCCGATTATAATTGGAGGCCATGGAGTAGTTGTATGCGCCAGTGGTGCAGACGGCCAGGATATCGCCGCGCCGCAGCTCCGGCAGCGCAACATCCGGCTGGATGATGTCGCCGCTCTCGCAGCAGCGGCCCACCACGTCGCAGCGCATCGCGGCGGGCTTGTCCATGTGTCCGGCCGCGCAGACCGTATAGGCGGACTGATAGAGCGCGTAGCGCGGGTTATCTGTCATGCCGCCGTCCACCGACACATAATTTTTATAGCCTGTAATATGCTTCACCGCGCCGACGGTATAGAGCGTCAGCCCGGCGTCGGCCACGATGCTGCGCCCCGGCTCCAGCAGAACGGCGGGGAGGGGCATGTCCAGCGCCGCCGCCTTGCGCCGCATGGATGCGGCAAGCTCCGCGATCCGCGCCGGAATGTCCGCCGCGCCGTCAGAGTCCACGTACTGCACGCCATATCCGCCGCCGAGGTCCAGCAGCTTTGTCGCAAAGCCGTAGCTCCCGCGCAGCCGCGCGATAAACTCCAGCATGATATCGCTTGAGCGCTCGAATACATCCTCGTCAAACACCTGCGAGCCCACGTGGCAGTGAAAGCCCTCCAGCGCCAGGTTCGGCAGCGCGGCGGCGACGCGAAACAGCGCCTCGGCCTGCCCGGTCTCGATGGCGACGCCGAATTTGGAATCCACCTTTCCCGTGGCGACCGCCTCATAGGTGTGCGGATCAATGCCCGGCGTCAGGCGAAGCATGACGCGCTGCACGATGCCGCGCGCGCCGGCAATGCGGCTGATGGCCTCCAGCTCCTCGCGATTATCCGCCACGAAGCAGCCGACGCCCGCTTCCATCGCGTATGCAATCTCCGCGTTCGTTTTGTTATTTCCATGGAAATAGACGTTTTCCATCGGAAATCCGGCCAGCGCCGCGGTGTGAATCTCCCCGGCGGAGACGACGTCTACGCACATGTTTTCTTCGCGCATGATCTCGTAGATCCGCTTAAAGGAGGCCGCCTTGCTGGCGTAAAGCGGCAGTGCGTCCGCGCCGAAGCTCGCGCGCATGGCCTCCCGATACATCCGGCAATTTTGCCGGATGCGCGTTTCATCCATGAGATACAGCGGCGTGCCATACTGCGCCGCGAGCGATACGGTATTGTGTCCCGCGAAGTACAGTACGCCGTCGCGGATGGAAAGATTTTCAGCAAACATAGGGACATCCTCCTGCGCAAATAGCGGTGGTAATGGAATTAAGGATAGCATAAATATGCATATAATACAAGCATTTTCGAGAAAATATTCAGTCGCGCGTCTTCCGACCGATCCACAGATACACCAGGGAAAGCAGGCAGATGATGCCGAAGGCGAGCACCGCGCAGTTGCGGAAAAACACCTCCGGCAGGATCAGAATGATCTGATCGGTGCTCGGGTCGAACAGCCAGTTGGTTTTTCCCGGGAAGAAGATGCTGTGAAACACGGTGAACGCGCGGTCGAAGTCCGCCGCGCCGAGCGCGACGATGACCGCGCACATGGCCAGCACGCCGGCGCCGGCCCAGAAGGACGGGCCGCGCCCGGCAAAGCGATACGGCTTTGTTCGCCGCGACAGCAGCAGGAGAAGAACCAGCGCGGCGGCGGAGAGGATAAGCAGCCGGAGGTCGAGGCGAAACAGCACCTTTACATCCGCGAAGTGCGCCCTGCCGGATTCCGACCAGCTCAAAACGCCGGTGCCGAATTCACCGTCGCGAAGGAGATAGTCCATCACGTCGTCGTAGGCGTCCAGAGTCTCCTGCTTCGTCCATCCGGTCCGCGCGGGGAGATCCAGCCCGGTCACATGCGCCGCGTAAAACGACCGGCTGAGGATGGGAGCCGCGATGCCGGCTGTGATTGCAAAGAGCGCAAGCGTGACGGACAGAAAAATGGATAACAAGCGTTGCTTCATTGCGGTTCTCCTGATTAAAAGTTCTCGGCCGAGGAAAGGATCAAAATTTGCCCCGGAAGATAAAATGCCCACATGGCAATGGCCGCGAAGCCGGAAAGCGCGTTTTGCGGCAGATTGTGCAGCCCGACGCAGAGGTCGCAGCAGAAAAACAGCGCCATGCCCACGGCAAAGCGTATCGGCTTCCGCTCCCGCGTGACGTGCGCCTTGCGGATAGCGTGCAGAAGATTGATCGCAAACCAGACGATATATGCCGCGGCGGCACATTCCACCGCGCCGCTCCGCGCGCAGAGCAGCGCCGCTGCCGCCGCGGGGACCGCCCGAACGGCGAGCGCGGCGCGCACATTTCCGTCCGGCCATACGAGACGCAGCGTGTAGAGCGCCTGGACGAGAAGAAACAGGCCGATCCCAACGAGGTAATCCCGCCCCAGCAGAAGAAGAAACACGTCCGCGCACGCGGTCAGAACCAGCGCGGGCGTTACATATCGTTCGCGCACCGCCAGACCCGCCGCCGCTGCCAGCGAAATGGATATGAATTTGATCCAAACCGACCACTGCGTGTGGACCGAAAGCAGATCAAATGCGAGGAAAGAGAGGTACAGCACGGCCTCCGCCGCCAGAAACCCGCCGCGGATACGGTTTTTCATGTGCGCCCCTCCTTCCGGTCGACAGGTGTACCTTACCACATTTTCGCCGGGTTGAAAAGCGGCCATTTCTGAAAAATCCGCCCAGCTATTGTTTCTGTCCGGATTCTGTGGTAAATTAAATAGACGACTTTTGATTCGGTCATGGAGGGAATGGAATGGATGTTCTGCGTTTTAAGCAGGCAAACTGTAAGAATTGCTACAAATGTGTGCGCTACTGTCCGGTAAAATCCATCCGCGTCTATCAGGGACAGGCGCAAATCATCTCAAACGACTGTATCCTTTGCGGCAACTGCGTGTCTGTGTGCCCCCAGCATGCCAAGGAAGATATCAGCGAGGTTGACGAAATTCGCACGATGATGGCCGACGGAAAGCGGATGATTGCAAGCGTGGATTCGGCCTATCTGGCCTATTTCAACACGCCCGGCTTTTCCGGCGTGCGGGAGGCCTTGAAGCGGCTCGGCTTTTTCGATGCGCGCGAGACCGCCGAGGGGGCGCAGATGGTGGAGCGGCAACTGGAATCTCTCGCGCGGCAGGCAGACGGCCGGCCGGTGATCTCCTCCGGCTGCGCCAGCATCGTTCTCTACGCGGAAAAGCATTTACCGGAGGCGCTGCCGTTTCTTGCGCCGGTCCTCTCGCCGATGCAGGCGCACGCGCAGCTGCTGCGGCGTGCGTATCCCGGCGCGCAGATTGTGTACATCAGCCCGTGCATTGCAAAAAAGGCGGAGACAACGCGCTTTGAAAGCACAGGCGCGGATTACTGCATTACGCTTGACGAGCTGGAGGAATGGCTCAAGGACGCCGGGGTCTCGGTGCAGTCCGACGTGCCGACCGACGCGCCGCACGGCGCGCACGGCTATGTTGTCAACGGCGGCGTGCTGGGCGGCATGACGCGGCTGCAGGGACTGGATTACCTCTACGTAGACGGCCTGGACGACTGCATAGAGGTGCTGAAAAGCGTGGTAGACGGCGGGCTGCAGGGCACCTTTATTGAAATGTCGGCCTGTCATGGAAACTGCATCGGCGGCACGGTGTTTCGCCACAAAAACAGAAAGTTCAACCTGCTCGAGTCTCGCCGGCGTGTGGAGCACGCTTTCCTCTCCGGGACGGATTATGATCTGCCGGAGGCGGAGGGAATCGACATGACACGCGCGTTAAAGGACCAGCATCTCATGGTTGACACGCCGCCGGAATCCGTCATCACCGGCATCCTGCGAAAGATGGGCAAGTTCAGCAGGGATGACGAACTCAACTGCGGTCTCTGCGGCTACCGCACCTGCCGCGACAAGGCGCTCGCGGTATATGCCGGCCGCGCGGAGGTTACGATGTGCATGCCCTATATGAAGGAGCGCGCCGAGAATTACTCGGAAAAGCTCATCAACGTCTCGCCGGAGGGGATCATTACAATTGATAAGGAGCTCAAGGTCACGCAGATCAATAAGGCGGCGTGCCGGATCTTCAACATCCGCGACACGGCGGATATCCTCGGTTATCCGGTGTCCCGCATCATGGATGAGTATGATTTTGTGCGGCTGATGAGCATGGAGGAAACCCAATATTCCGATCAGGTCTTCCTGGCGGAGTACAGCGTTTATCTGGAACGTATCTTTATCTGCGACCCGGAGCGGACGCTTCTCTCCTGCATCATGCGCGATGTGACGCAGGCGCGGCAGCATAAGAACCAGGTGCAGAAAGCCAAGCTCCGCGCGGCGGAGCTCGCCGACGTTATCATTGACAACCAGCTGCGCACGGTGCACGAAATCGCCAGTCTCCTCGGCGAGACGGCGGCGGAGACCAAGGTCGCCGTGCACGACTTGAAGGCCGCGATCCTGCTGGATGAGGATGGGGAAGATGAATAACAGCAGACATTGGAGCAGCAACACAATTTGGGACATCGGCGTTGTCAGCAAGTGCAAGGAGGGGGAGACCCTGTGCGGCGATCAATGCGTCGTCGAGCGCACCGGAAACGGCGCGACCGTCATCCTGTCCGACGGATTGGGCAGCGGCGTGAAGGCCAACATTCTCTCGACGCTGACGGCAACCATGCTCACAACGATGCTGCAGGGCGACGTACCGCTGGAGGAGAGCGTGGCCGCCGTGGCGGAGACGCTCCCCATGTGCAAGGATCGGAAGCTCGCGTATGCCACGTTTACGATCGTGATGGCCGACGGGGAGACGGCTCGGCTCGTGCAGTACGATAACCCGCCCGCAATTTTTCTGAAAAACGGCGCCGTAAAGCGCTATCACTACGCCGCGCAGTTTATTCAGGAGAAGGAGCTGCATGAGAGCCATCTCACGTTCGAAGAGGGCGACATGCTGGTTTTGTTCAGCGACGGCGTGTCGGAGGCCGGACTCGGCGTGACGACGGGCATTGGCTGGCCGCAGGCGGACATTGAGGATTTCGTGGCGCGCAACTACACGCCGAACATCTCCGCGCAGCGCATGGCGGCGCAGATCGTGTCCTGCGTGCAGTCGCTCGATCTGAATGCCATGCACGACGATACGACCGTCACGGTCCTGAAGCTGCGGTCGCGCAGCGTGGCGAACGTGATGATTGGCCCGCCGGAGCATAAGGATGATGATCTGAGCACGATGCGCCTGTTCTTTGCCAAGGAGGGGAAGCACATCGTCTGCGGCGGCACGACTGCACGGGCCGTGGCGGAGTTTCTCGGAGAAAAAGTGCGCACACTGCCCAACACGGGGACGGACGCCGTGCCGCCCATGAGCGAGATTAAGGGCGTTGATCTCGTGACGGAGGGCGTCGTCACGCTGAATGCCGCGCTGGAGATCATCCGAAACTATACGTTTGACAGCATGCAGACGCTGGAGCTGATCGGCCAGACCGACGGCGCGGCGCGGCTGGCGGAGGCGCTGATGGAGGACGCGACGGAAATCAACATTCTCTTCGGCAACGCCGTCAACGCCGCGCAGCAGGACAGCGAATTCAGCTTTGAAAAGAAGCTCCAGCTCATTCAGGAGCTGCAGGAGCTGCTGCGCAGCATGGGGAAAAACGTAAAATTCAGCATTTGCTGAAATCAACGATCTTTGCGGAGGCGCTTATGCACAAAAAAGCCAGAACGGCCCTGATCCTGCTGGTCGCCGCGGCGCTGCTCACGGGCGGCGGATATCTTGTCTACCGCGCGACGCTGAAAAACTATGTGGACTGCGCGCGGATGCTTCTGCGTGTTTACAACGCGGATGCCTCCGATCTGGACTTCACGGTCAACGTCAGCATCGCCGACCTGGACCTTGACACCCGGTTTCGCGCGGTCCGGTTCTCGTTTCAGGACGACAGCGCCACGCAGGTTACGATTTACGGCAAGCTCGCGGATTACACGTTCTACAAAATTGGCGGCCGCGCCCTGTCGGAGACGGACGGGGACGCCGAAGCATCCGGCGGAATCCCGCGCAATTTCATGGAACTTTTGCAGTGGGGCGCCGAAATCTACCAGTCCGATCTGGAAATCGAGCGGACCGGGGACCGGGAGCGCGCCGTCTATCAGGTGGATGTGCCGGACGACCTTGCACAGGCGTTTCTGGATGCGTACCTGACGGAGCTTTCCCAGCTGGAGCTGGAATATTCTGATTGCCGTCTCGTGCTCGTCAGCGCTGACGACACGATGACGGAGCTGACCCTGCAGGGCACGGTGACGTATCACCTGCCGCTGCATGACGTTTCGGCCGATCTGACGGTGCGCGCCGCGGTAAACGCGCTGGATGACGACGTGCCGATCCCGGAGGTGCCGGACTCGGTACGTCAGGCCGCAAACGGGTCATGAACGGAGAGAACGAATGAAAATCAAAGTCTTTTTTTCAATCCTTTGCTGCAAGCTTACGCGGTCGATCCTTCGTCTGCTGGGGCGCGGCGGCACGGCCTTTCCGGGCCGCGTGGCGCTGAAGCTGTGTCCGGACGTGCTCGGCACGCTCTCAAACGGCGTGCGCACCATCCTCATCACCGGGACGAATGGAAAAACGACCAGCGCGCGCATGATCGAGCAGGCGTTCCTCGACGAAAACCTGTCCTATCTCGCGAACAAATCCGGCGCGAATCTCATATCCGGCATTACGGCGGAGTTTGCCATGCACAGCACGCTGTCCGGAAAGCCGAAATGTCAGTACGCCGTGATCGAGTGCGACGAGGCGGCCTCGAAGACGGTCCTGAAATACCTGAAACCGGAGATCATCGTCGCAACGAACGTGTTTCGCGACCAGCTCGACCGCTACGGCGAGATCACGCACACGCTGAACAACATCATTGAGGGCGTGCGCGGCACGCCAGAATCGCTGCTGTGCCTGAACGCGGATTGCTCGCTCATTGCCTCCATCCCGGACGAGGTGCCGAACCCGGTTGTACGCTTCGGCGTGGATGTTCCGCTGGAGCCGGGCGACACGGCGGAGCTTTCCGACGCGCCGCACTGCATCCGCTGCAAGACGGAATACGTCTACGACTACCGCACCTATGGGCACCTGGGCGGCTTTCGCTGCCCGAAGTGCGGCTATCGCCGCGAGGCGCCGCAGTATACCGTCACGGCGGTCCGCGCGCTGGACGCGGACTCCAGCGACATCACCATGACCATCGGCGGCGAGCGCGTGGAGCTCCACATCAATCTCCCCGCGGTCTACAACATCTACAATGCGGCGGGCGCGGCGGCTGCGCTGTCGTCGTTCGGCTTTTCGACGGACGTGATCGCGCGCGCGCTGGCCTCCTTCGACTGCGGCTTTGGCCGCATGGAAAAATTCGACCTGGAGGGGACGCCCGGCCGCATGATGCTCGTGAAGAACCCCGCCGGCTGCAACCAGGTGATGCGCTATCTCTCCGGGCTGACGGAGGACGCGGTATTCGCCGTCTGCCTGAACGACCGCGACGCCGACGGGACGGACATCTCGTGGATTTGGGACGCGGATTTCGAGCGTCTGTGCACGATGGGGGACCGCCTGAAGCAGATTCTGGTGTCCGGCGTGCGCGCGGACGAGCTTCGCCTGCGGCTGAAATACGCGGGCCTCGACGAATCGCGCGTGCAGGTGTTCTATGACTACGGCGCGTTGATTGACGCGATGTGTCAAAGCGAACACCCGGTCTTCATCATGCCGACCTACACCGCGATGCTCGATCTGCGCGCCCGGCTGCAAAAGCGGCTCGGCGGAAAGGAGTTCTGGGAATGAGCAAGCCAACGCTTCGCATATGCTATCTGTATCCCGATCTGCTGAATCTCTATGGCGACCGCGGGAACATCCTCTGCATGCGCCGCCGTCTGGAGTGGCGCGGCCTCGCGGCGGAGATCACGGAGGCGCCCGCCGGCTCCAAGGCGAATTTTGCGGATTGCGATTTGATTTTCATCGGCGGCGGCCAGGACTTTGAGCAGGAGGTTTTGCTCTCCGATCTGAAAGCGGGGAAGGGCGGGGAACTCAAGGCCGCCATCCAGGACGGAAAAACGGTGCTCGCCATCTGCGGCGGGTATCAGATGCTCGGCGCCTACTATCAGACGTGGGACGGCCTGCGCTGCGATTTTATCGGCGCGGTGGATTTTTATACCGTCGGCTCCAAAGAGCGCATGATCGGCAACTTTGCCTTCGAATGCCTGCCGGAGTCCGGCGGCAGCACGGTCGTCGGGTTTGAAAACCACAGCGGCAAGACCTATCTCGGCCCCGGCGTGTCGCCGCTGGGCAGGGTGCTCGCCGGCGGCGGCAACAATGGCGAGGACGGGTTCGAGGGCGTGCGGTATCGCAACGTCTTCGGCACCTACAGCCACGGCCCGATTTTGCCGAAGAACCCGCAGCTTTGCGATTTCATCCTGCAGACCGCGCTGGGGGAGCGGTACCCGGAGCTTACGCTCCAGCCGCTGGACGACGCGGCAGAGACCGCCGCGCATGACGCGATGGCAAAGCGGCTGCTGGGCTGACCCCCAAACGGGGAGCGCCCGCGACCGCGCGCCTGTTTTTTCATACGATCACACCGAGCCGGGGCCCGACAGAGGGCCTCGGCTCGTCCCACAGGGGAGGCCCATTGCGCCCTCCCGTTTTACATGGTACATTTTTTCGCGCGGCGGGCGGCGGAAAGGCTTTGTTTTCAACGGTTTTTTCGATATTGCTACATAATAAAAGTTATGTTGTAACGAAACGAACGGAAAACGGAGGGCGGAATATGTTGAGATCACAGGAAAAATGGGCGCTTGGGAGGCTGCTGCCGCTTTTGCTTGCGGCGGTGATGGTCGTGTCTCTGTTCACGTCCGCGCTGGCGCAGCGGGAGAGTGTCTCGATTGCGCGATTTGAGGCCGCGGACGGGCTTGCCGTGCCGGCCGGGACGGCGCTTTCTGACCTCGCCCTGCCGGACGAGCTGACGGCGGTCGTCGTGCACGCTGCGGGCGAGGAAAAACCCGACGGCACGACCTATGACGCGGACGAGGAGGAGACCATCCGTGTCCCTGTCTCGTGGACAGACGGCAGCCTCTACGACCCCGACACCCCGGGCGACTACGTCTTCACGGCGGTGCTCGGCAGCGGCTACACCTACGCCGAAGCGCGCCCCACCCTCACCGTGACCGTCACGGCCGCAGCCGCCCGCCGCGCCCCGGCGAAGGCCCCGGCGGCGACCGTTGCCAGCGGCACGTGGGGCACCTGCCCCTGGACGCTGGACAGCAACGGCCTGCTCACGATCTCCGCCGGCACCATGGGCGCCGGCCGCCCACCCTGGAGCAGCAACGCCACCTATGCCGCCCAGGTCAAAACCGTAAAATTCAACAACGGCGTCATTGGCAACGCCAACAGCTTTGCCATGTTTTATACGTGCTCCAACCTTACCTCCATCGACTTTGGCAACTTTAATACAAGCAACGTCACCAACATGCAAAGCATGTTTGATAAATGCACCAGTCTGACCAACTTGAACCTGAGCAGCTTTAATACTGCCAAGGTTACCAATATGAGTTATATGTTCAACAACTGCACCAGTATGACCAGCTTAAACGTGAGCAGCTTTAATACCGCCAGCGTCACCAATATGACATATATGTTCTTTGGCTGCCAACGTCTTACAAGTTTAAATGTCAGTAGCTTTAATACATCTAACGTTACGAACATGAGGGATATGTTCGCAGCGTGCAGTTCCCTGACAAACCTGGATTTGAGCAATTTCAATACGTCCAATGTTACCAATATGTTAGAAATGTTTGGTGATATGGGCAGCATGAATAGTCTGAATGTGAGCAGCTTCAACACGACCAAGGTTACGAATATGTTTGCCATGTTCAACAATATGGTTATTCCCAGTCTGGATCTGAGCAATTTTAATACATCGAACGTTACCAATATGGCTGCCTTTTTCCCATCTGAAGTGGGAACGCTTAAGTTGGGAAACAGCTTCATGTCCCCGTCCACCAGGCAATCCAGCTTCCCCAGCGGCTCCTGGCTCCGCGAGGAGGAGGGCAAGGTGTATACCTCTGACGAACTCGCCGGGAAGCTGCTGGCCGGCCCCTACGCCGGCACGTATGTCCGGCAGGCGGAGCACTCCATGACGCTTGCGCACCCGGTCACATATGCGCTGGGCACGCCCAGCAGCGTCCACGTCACGAAGAACACCAATCCGTCCGTGTTTGAGGCGACAACAACGGCCAACGGCAGTGTAATTGTTTATACTCACATCTCAGGGCTGGCGGCGATCGACTACAGCACACTGAGTGTACCGGGCGCATTCACCGTGCAGTATGACGACATGGCGACCGACGCAGACGGCAATGCCTATGATGTGGAGATTACGATCTCAAACATCGTATATTACGACATTCTGAATAGCACCAAGGGGTACACGGATCTGTATGGGGAAGGATATTACTTCTATAAAAGCGGGAAAACGGATTTTGCACACTGGTTATTTCCTAATTCCGAAAGAAGCCGCATCACCCTAGATACTTTGGGTTCGGCCGTCAATGTGCCGGCCACTATCCGAATCCTGGACAAAACAACAGGCGCGCCTGTGAGTGGAAGCTTCGTATTTGGCGGGTATGATCTGGATATACAGTCCTCCAAAGACCAACGGGAAGGACGCGGGAACTATGGCTACTACTCCGAGGGCGTAAACCTGGTCAGCGGTTTT
>CACWHX010000022.1 GCA_902760845.1 Oscillospiraceae bacterium | reverse complement strand
TGCGGTAGGAGCTAATACCAATCCACAGCATCCTCTGCATTGTAGCACAGACCTTGGAGAGGGTCTATAAACACTACTACTCTATAATACAAGGAGCATTCCATGTACTGCGGAACCAACAAAACGGCGTGCGCGTCGCAGCTGCGGCTGTCTGAAGCGCTGTTTCGGCTGCTGGAGCAGAAAGCGTTCAGCGCCATCAGCGTCAGCGAGCTGTGCCGGGAAGCGGACGTGTCCCGCCAGACGTTTTACAGCCTGTTCGACTCCAAGGAGAGCGTCGTCACCTACACGCTGCTGGCGCGCTGCTGCTACACGCCCGAGACCGAAGGCGGCGAGGGCTGCGGCACGCTGCAGCAGATGTGCCAGGCCTATGGCCGCTATCTCCGGCAGCACGCGGACTTTATCCGCACGCTGGTGGAAAACGACATCACCTATCTCATGTACGACAGCTTTTTCGATTCGCTCATGGATTGCGGCTGCTTCCTCGCGGAGAAGCCCCCGGAGGTGCGCGGCTACGCGGCGGACTTCATGGCCGGCGGCTTCACGAGCATTGCGCGCAGCTTCATCCGCACCGGCGCGAACACGGACGCCGCGCTGCTGGACGAGATCATCTGCGCGCTGTTTCGCGGCAGCTTCTTTTAAAGCTCCAGCCCCAGCGATTCCGGCGTCTCCACGCGATAGAGCGCGTCCAGGCTGCTGTAGAGAAAGCCCTTGGCCTCCATCTCGCGCAGGCACTGGAGCAGCCCGTCAAAAAAGCCGTCCACATTGAAAAACACGACCTCCTTGTCGAGCACGCCCGTCGCCTTCATGGCGAGGATGCTGAACAGCTCGTCCAGCGTGCCGATCCCGCCGGGCGCGGCAACGAACACGTCCGCGCGCGCGATCATCTCGTCCTTGCGCTCGGAGAGCGTCTTTGTGCGGATGATCCGCGTCAGGCCCGGATGATTTTCGGTCCTGGCCTCCAGAAATTCCGGCACGACGCCGATGATCTCCGCGCCCGCGTCGGCAAAGCCGTCGGCGATATCCGCCATCAGGCCGCCGCCGTAGCCGCCGAACACCAGCGCATGCCCCTGCGCGCCGAGACGGCGCCCCAGCGCCCGCACCGCTCTGGAATACTGTTCGCCCACGTCGCACGAGGCCGCAAACACGCAAATCTTCATTGGGAGTTCTCCTTTCGCCGTTTGTCCATCACGCCCCGCGCAGCTCCCGCAGCAGGGCGATTTCCCGCGCATACCCGGCCTCGTCGTTCGGCGTCTCCAGAATAAACGGCAGGTCCCGCAGCGTGGGATGCCGGATGATGCGCCCGATGGCCTCCAGCGGAAGGACCCCCTCCGTGATGCAGGCGTGGCGGTCCTTGCGCGAACCGCGGTCGTTTTTGCTGTTGTTGAGATGCACGGCCTTCAGCCGCTCCAGCCCGACAACGCGGTCAAATTCCGTGAGCACGCCGTCGAGATCGTTTTCGATGTCATACCCCGCGTCCCAGACGTGGCAGGTGTCGAAGCAGACGCCCAGCTTGTCCGCGAGCGCCGCGCCGTCGAGAATCGCGCGCAGCTCTTCAAACCGCCCGCCGACCTCGCTGCCCTTGCCCGCCATGGTCTCCAGCAGCACGGTTGTGCGCATGTCGGGAAACAGCGTCTCGTTCAAAACGTCGATGATCTTTTGGAGCCCGACGGCAACGCCCTGTCCGACGTGGCTGCCCGGATGAAAGTTATAATACTGCCCCGGCGTATGCTCCATGCGCCGCAGGTCCTCCTGAAACGCCGTGCGCGCAAAATTCTGCACCTGCGGCTTCTCTCCGCAGGGGTTGAGCGTATAGGGCGCGTGGGCCACGAGCCGGTCCAGGTCATGCGCCGCGGCGAATTCGAGAAACGCGGCCACGTCTGCCTCGTCCAGCGCCTTGGCGCCGCCGCCGCGCGGATTGCGCGTGAAGAACGCGAACGTGTTCGCGCCGATGGCGGCCACGCGCTCGCCCATGGCAAGATACCCTCCCGCGGCAGAGATGTGACAACCGATCCGAAACATAGCGATCCTCCCGATGGAAACAGAATTGCTCCTATTATACCGAATTTCCCGCAGAAAGGAAAGAGCCCATCCCCCCTCTCGCAAATTTGAGCGAAGCGGATCACGACCGCGGCCATCGGCTGCGGGTACGAGAAAAGACAGGCCACGGGCCTGTCTTTTCTCGTACGGCGAACAAAACCGCCGCGCAATCCCACGTCCCGCATGGGGTGAGCGCGAGAGGGGATGGGCTTCCCCTCTCGCAAATTTGAGCGAAGCGGATCATACCGCGGCCAACGGCCGCGGGTACCAGAAAAGACAGGCCACGGGCCTGTCCGTTCTCGTACGGGCAAAAACCGCCGCGCAATCTCACGTCCCGCATGGGGCGGTGCCGGAGGGGATGGGCTTCCCCTCCGGCCAAATTGAGCGAAGCGGATCACGACCGCGGCCATCGGCCGCGGGTACCAGAAAAGGCAGGCCACGGGCCTGTCTTTTCTGTATAACCTTTACGCTAAAGATGCCGATACCTCAGATTTCGGGAAGGAAGATATTGTGAAAGATCCCTACGCCCAGGAGGGGTGTCTTTCACGCACAATAACCCACCCCGCGTTGCGGACAGCCGGGCAATATTTAGATTATATGAAGCAGCGATAGTAGCAGTTGCTCATTATAGCAGCCTCATAGGATGATAATCGCCAGAATTGCGCTGAACAGATTGCTGAGTAAATTCACAGCGTCATTGTTTATGGGGCGCAGCCCTTTGTATAACACGGTGGAAACACCGCAATGACGGTCTCTCTCGGTCACCATTCCGCATACAGGGCAACGATATTTCGCTTGGGCCACCGAACCCATAACGCTGTCGAACAAGCAGCCGGAATAGCCGATGACCGCAACGAGGGAAGCTTCTGTCACATCCACATCGTGAAAAAGCATGCAGATTGCTCCGATCAACACAGCGCCGAAAATCGCGGCAACGCTCCCTGCTCCCGAAACGCCGCCGGATAAGCCCACGCTTGTCTCCCGAAACGTACAAATATCTACCGTCTTTCCCCGCGTCAGCGGTCCCAGCTTTGAGGCGAGACTATCTGAAAGAGATTCCGCCATCACAGCGGAGAAGGTCATCAGGAAGCAGGGCTGTGCGGGCCCCGGCTTGCCAGATATGCCATAAAGAAGAATCATCGCCGTACCCACACCCACATTGCATAGGACGCGGACGGCATCGCGTCTGCCAGACTTGCGGCGCAGACCATTGGGGTCTGCCCGCTGTCCGGCAAATTTATCTGCAATAATGGTGACCAAAAAGGTCGCCGCGAGGATCAGAAAGGCTACGATTCCGCCGATTTCACAAATCAAAAAGCACATCAGCCAGGCAAGAGCGATTCCCAGCGGCGTCAACGCCTTCTTCCATATTGCGATCCCCGCTAAAGCAGAACTTAACACAACAGACATGAGAATCTTCAAGTGGTCACAGCATCATGTGTGTCGCAGCAGGAGCAGGCTCCCTTATGCGGCTCGGCATACTTTTCTCCGCCGTGAATATATCCCGGCTCCTTGGTGCTGATAATATCTTTCTCTCTGGGATCGGACTTCATCAGTTCCATTTTGCTCCCAGCAAAGAGCTTGTAAAACCATACGCCAGGCATGAAGATCGCGTAGACATAGGCCACCGACAGCGCCACGCGCAGCCGGCTCGGCTCAGAAACCTTTTGCACACGGCTTTCCGTGTACTCCATCTTGCCGATGTGCTTGGGGCAGTTGCTCTCGCAAATCCCACAGCCAAGGCATTTGTCCAGATCCAGTTTGCGGACGCCATTTTCATCAAAGCTCATAGCACCCACAGGACACGCCTTCACACACTTTTGACAATGAACGCATTGGCTCTCATCAAACGCAGGAAGATACGGGCCGTTGTAATTCACAAAGGGGACATGATATTGAGTTTTCAGCGTCAGCGGCATACAGCAGCAGGCGCAGCAGAAGCACAGGTTATCCTGATAGGGCTGGACGCAACTTTCCACCACGGCGATCAAATTGCGCTCATGGGCCATATCCGCCACTGCGAGACATTCTTCCACGGATACGGCGCGCTCTCCGGCTTTCTTTTTCAGATTGCCGTAGAAATTAAGCCCAAAGCAGGTGTTGATGGGATTGTCGCAGTTGCCGCGCACCGTGCGGCAGACGCAGGGAGAGACGGCGATATCCGTGGTGTTGCGGATGATGTCCTTCGCCACCTCGATAGGCACGACCACGGAATTGGTGTGGATGTAGCGATAATGCAGTTCAAGGCTTTTGCGTACCATTGGGCCGATCACAGGCTTGACAGCGAGCTTGCCCATCATGTAGGAGAAGCGCACTACGTCCACGGTATTTTTTAAGTGCTTTTTCAAGAAGTTTTTGCGGAAACGGGCATCGCTGTCATACAGCGTGATCCCATCGACTTCTACCTTGCGGGAAGTATAGCGATTCGTACTGTTTTTGGTTTCGGTGGTCATTTTTGTTCCTCTTTTCTGCTTCAATTTGCACTTTTATTGTAGCAAAGAACAAGTAGAAAAGATAATATTTTGTCAAACAAACTTCATAACCTCATAGTTATTGAAATACAAACATCCCTGTTGTATAATAATCTAAAGGGGGCGGTAGATTTTGGAACTGCGGGATTTACGCTATTTCTGTTTAACAGCGGAAATAGGAAGTGTGACAAAAGCGGCGGAAAAGCTGGGCGTCTCCCAGCCTTTTGTGACCAAGGTGATCCATCATCTGGAGGAAGAACTCGGCACCAAGCTGTTCAACGTCGAGCGGCGGCGGATCGTTCTGAACGCAAACGGTCAGCATTTTTATAAGGAATCGAAAACGATTCTGGAGCATCTGGATACGCTGGTGGCCGATATGGCCGCCATGCAGGAGAAAGCAGAATTTACGACAACGATCCTCTATAACAACGCCGGGTATCTAAGCGCCCTCAACAGCGCTTTCACGGCCAAGTACCCGCACAGCGTCCTATCGGAAGCCTACGCCAAGCGGGAAGATATTATCGAAAAACTCAATACCAACAAAGCGGATTTCGCCATCGCGCTCCCTCCGATTACCGGCGAGGAGTCACGCATGATCGAAACAATCACAGTAGGCGCGGTCATATCACAGAGGAGCAGCACCGTATTTTTCTTCTGGGCTGCCAAATGCTTTGCAATTTTGACTGCCGTTACCGTCTTGCCACAGCCGGGACTGCCCCAAACGGCGAGGATGCCGCCTCCGGACTCCTCCATCGGCTCCAGCTCCTCCGGCTCCGTATTGCGGCGAAAGAGGCTACCTTTCAGGAAATTCATTCGGTGGCCTCACTTTCCGCGGAAGGCTCCGCGCCCTCGCTTTCCTTAGATTCCGTACCCTCTGCGGTTTCGCCACTGTTCTCCGGCTCCGGTTCTGCGTACAGCTCCTCGATCAGGGCATCCTGCGCCGCAATGAACTTAGCGGCGTTTTCGGGCGTTCCGCGATACACCAGCGCCAGATGCAGCTCACTATCCTGCTCCAGCTCCGCCAGTACCTTAGCCTGCTCAGTGGTCACCAGCAGTGTCACGGTGGAGGGCAGTTCCTTTTCATCCACCACCTCACCGGTATTGGCATCGTACCCAGAGGATGCGGTCACCGAGATGACCTCCACATACTGCAGCTCCGGAGGAATGGCTGTTTCACCCTTGCCCTGATAGTCCGCCACGATGACCGTGACGATATCGCCGCTTTCCAGCTTGCCGGAAAGGCCGGTGGCAAAGCTCTTGATGGTAACGGAGATGGCCTGTTTTTTGCCGTCCAGATTATAGAGATAGGCATTCTCTGCCGCAGGAACAGCTGAAAGCTTGTTGGAAAGAATGTAATCTCCGGCCGCCAGGTCCGCAGTCGCATACTTGCCGACGACCTCTTTCTTGTCTGTCATAAGGTTCTGCGGCAAATTATAGGCACCGACCTCTACTGTCTGGACCATCTCTGCGGTGATCTCGTCACCTTCCTTGATGTCCTTCGTCACACGGACAATCTCCGTTTTCTCACTGGCGCTGCGGCTGAACAGCGGCGTAACACCGAAGCAGATGATCAGCGCCAGCAGGATACACAGCACACCGATGACGGTGCGATTGCGAAAAATCTTCAAATCGTTTTCCTCCTTATAGAAAATATGCGGGAATAAAAGCCACTGCGAAATATGGCACCAGCGGCTGCTTCTTTGCCGCACTCTGCCGCAGTGCCGGGAATGCACGCATGACAAGGGATGCCAGCAGGAGCGCGACGGACATAAATAAGAATCCCGTGAGTACCCGTCCAACTCCCAACACAAAGCCTACCGCCGCAGCTAACCGCCAATCCCCGCCGCCCATCAGGCCAAAGCCTGCACAGAGGTAGAACGGAAGCATTGCCAGCAATGCCCCCAAAAGGGAGGCGGGGCTGATGGTGATCAGCCCCGCCAAAGCAATGACGATGCAGACGATGTCGCTGACGGTCCGGGTCCTCAGGTCATCCACTGCGGCATAAATGAGACCACCGCAGAAGAGGATCGCCTGCGCCCAGTGCATCAGCCATTGTAGCTGAACATTTCCGTGATCTTCTGGGTTACCGTGGGCATGACCGTATCGTTCAGGATAGCATAGAGGCCAGCCAGTACCAGCGCACCCAGCACAACGGCGATCAGCACCTTGACGGCAGTGTCGATGTAGCCCTCACCGGCATTGCTACAGACGGCACGGCGGTTGAAGGCAAGCACGGCAGACATGGAATTGACCGCGGCGGTCTTGACGCAAGTGACAGCGGACTTGGCGGTATGGGTGATCTTCTTGATGAACTTCTTCATGAAATACTCCTCCTGTAAATTCAAAAGTTTTTTGTTGGTGAGTTCGGTCATTTGCGTGTTGCAGGAGGCCCACGGCCCCGCGCAGACAGCAAAAATGCCGGGCGGTCATCTCCCGTCCGGCTCACAAGGTCATATTGATGCATGGGTCCTGCTTCTGCTCGAACCGGATCGACTGGAAGCCTACCCGGTCACAGTAGTAAAATTCGCTGCCGGAATCGTCATACAGCTCCACCACATCCGACAGCGCCATTCGGTAGCCCTGATAGCCGGGAGGCGGAGCATCCCGGCAGATGGTATAGATCCGCTCCAGATCGCTGGTACCGAGATCGCCATCGAACACGAGCGTGTAATTTTCGGCATCCGGCTCTCCGAACTTCCGTACCTGATCCTCGTACCCGATGAATCGCATTGCCACGTCTACATCCTTTTTGAGCTGCCAAATGCGGCAGCCCTTTCGAGACTGCGCCAGTTCTTCGCCGGTCACCTCGCCGGATACGAGACGGTCAAAGATCCCGTCCTCCCAACGGGGCGTCAGATTCATGCGGCTCAGATATTGGTTGAGTTCGTCCGTGCGGAACATTTCATCCACCACGGCGGTATCCGCCTTCACATAGCCCACAGGATTACCGTAAAAGATGAGCCGATTTCGGTTATCCACGGTGAATCGCACCAAGTTCCGTCACCTCCTTTCGCACCGTGGCGCTTACATCTGCTGTTCCATGCCCTGAGCGGGTGCGTCCTCACTCTGCTCCATGCGTTCCTGCAGCCTCTGCTCGTAAGCATCGTTGACCGCATCCACCAGCGCAGTCCTTGCCTCGGCGGTGACGGCATGGAAGGTGTCGTTATACACCGTCTCGCCGTTTTTCTTGTAGGACTCCTGGGGCATGGAGATGAAGCGCCCCTTGTCCGTCTCAATGACACGGAGGCCGTGGACGGCAAATGCGCCGGCGATGGTAACGCTGGCATAGGCTTTGGTTTTGTAGTCGCCGTCCACCATACGGTCGATCCTCGCCTCGATCTGGGGCGCAGGGGCTTCCTGCTGCTTTTTCTTCTGCGTTGCTGCCATAGATTTTTTCTCCTTCCTGTTACATAGATTGATTGTTCATACCGGGGGATTCGGCGGCTTCTTCCTGCTGGAACTGCGACAGACTCTCTTTGGCCCAATCGGGCAGGAATTTCTCATCCAGCACGCCGACAAACTCATCCCGGTTCCACCTGGTCATTTCACCGTCACTCAGACAAGTGCAGCGCACCGAGCGCCCAATAGCGTGGGGACTGCATCCGAAGCCGTCGTGGGCATACCACAGCTGGTTTTCCTGACTCCAGCAGGACTCTTTCAGCGTATCGGGGCTGAGTACCAGCACCTTACCGATGTAATCCTGCTCGGCACGGTCACCGACGCAATGCTCGGAGCCAAACAGCCCCAGCTTTTGATAGGCTTCTCGATAGAGGTCTACGAAGCCATCCAGTATGGCGGGGTGGCTTCGGACGGTGATCTCGGCATTGTGCCGCTCGTCCTGGGGAATATATCGTCGTGCCGCCCACTGCTTGTTTGCTCTGCTGAAACGCCCGTCCCAGGAAAGTTCCTGCAGGGTGGTGGCCAGTACCCATTCCGTGCGCTTGTAGCCATATTCTGCAAGCACAGGTTCAAGACAGTCCTTCTTCAGGTGCATTCCATCGAAGTTCTGACGGATCGTCTCCTCGATGGCATTCCGGCAGGCAACATTGACGTGGTAGCTCTCTCGCCACATAGAAAGCTGGTTTCTTTTCTTGGCCTCCTGTGCTGAGTAGGGATAGAGATACTCGTGATCCTTAGTCATCATCCGTAACGGCAAACATACTACACATCTGCCGCAAAGTCTATCGAAACATTTGCTGCCCCTGCCGCTGCTCCGGGAAGGGCGGGTCCAAGCGACGCAGCAGGCCGAACTCTGTTTTTGTCACGCAGTCGTTTTCCATGCAGTCCTGACCGTATTGCTCAAAATCCATGTAGCCGTCCAGCTCATAGATGGCTTCATCGTCCAGTCCCAGCGTTTCCTGCAATCGCTGCTGACCGTAACCGTAGGCGCCCTCCGTGATGCGCTGGTAGTTGTCCAGATTTTGCAAGAGTTCACAGGCTCCGCGCAGCGTATCCGGCTTCTCTGCCTCCAGCACGGCGGCGTAGGTCAGGAGCATCCCGTCCTGCTGCCAGATATCCTCCAAGGCTTCGGCAAAATCGTTGTAATCCTCCACGGCGGGACAATCCGTATCACGGATCAGCTCCCCGATGTATGGCACCTTGAAGCGAATATCACAGAGCATGGCATCCGCGAAAACATCAATATCAAGGTAAGCCTTCACAGCGTCGAGGTATTCCTCGTCAGCGGGGAGGACGAGGGTGTAGTCCGGCCTTCCATTGACGCGCAGCGTCATGCGGAGCATTTCATCCCTGCTCTCATCCCGCCAAGGCTCTGCCGGCGAAAGATAGCTGCGGTCGATCCCCATATCCGGTGTCAGCAAGCTGCGGGCGTTAGGGACAAAGGCGCTGTACCGGGCGTAGTTGTGTCCCTGTGGGTCAACAAGGAAACCGTCCTTTCCCTCCGCATCGAGGATGAGCAGGCAGTGTCTGGTGTCACCATCGTGTCGGACAGCATTTTTGTTCTCCGCGATGAAATCATAGTCAGCCAGCAGTACGCGGCTGAACTGCTTGAACCGCGGGCTTGGCAGCTCGATGACCTTATCCACGGCGCAGGGGTCTGCCTCGCATCCTGCCTGCTTACACTTCAGTTCCGCTCGAATGATCATCGTGAAAGCCCTCCCATCACCATGTGGCTGCTCTGGCTGCCGTTCATCACTTCCTCCATGCTGATATAGCCCTTATAGGCGATGTAGCCCCGGTCGGTGAACATCCCGTCCTCCTCGTTCATGCGCTCCGAGCCGTACTTTTCATAGTCATAAAAAGCGTCGAGGTTTTCGTCATAGTCGAAATGGCCGGACTGCTGGATCATGTACTTGCCGTACTCGGCGGGAGAGTGTGCACCGGGGGCAAAGTCAAAGAGGTCGAGGTTTTCCGCAAGATTTTTGATTTGCGCCGCGTTCTCCGGCTTTGCCAGCATGACCACAGCCCCCAGCTTTTTCATATCCGCGTTTGACAATCCATCCGTTGCCTCTGCCAGTTCGCTGAGGTCGGAGAGAGTTTCGTACTCCATATCCAGAAGGACATCCACCTCATTGGGGAGCTGACTGTCCTCCAGCCGCAGGCGGGCATCGGCGGGATCAGTGATGCCCCCGCGAAGGAGGGCGCGGTCGATCTCCTCCTGCACCATGGGGAGGAACAGCCATGTGATGTGCTCCGTATCCTCCGGTTCGGCTTTAGAGGTCACCGCAACGGTGATGACATTCGGCTTGTAGTAATAGCAGGGGAAGAACCGGCCATCGTAGACCTGCTCTAATTTCATACCGTTGTCGTAGACCACACCATAGGGCGTCACCGTGCCGCTGCCGCTTTCGATGAGTTGCCGTGCGGTTCCCTTGCCGTCCAGCGCATTCAGTTCATCCACACTTGCGCTGCCGCCGTGCAGGTTCATGTAATGGTCGCGGCCGATGGCGGCGAGGTCGGAAAAGTCAGTGATGACCGTGGCCTGCTGGCAGCAAAAGGTCAGGTTGATGAGATCCTTCAGCTCGAACAGCTCCAACTTGTGTGCCATCGCCTGAAACTGTGCGGCTTCGCCGGTGTCGAAGCTGTCCAGCCGCTTGGCGAGGTAGTTCAGCTCCTCCACATTGACCGTGAGCATTTCCACTCGCTTGAGAACGGTGTAGAAGCTGTCGATCTTCTCCACCTTGCAGTCCGCCTTGACCGCGTCACCGATTTCCAACGCCTCCAGCAGCTCCATGCAGTGTGCGTACTGGTCGCGGGGAATAGGAAACGGAATGGTCGCCACGCCGTATTCCGGGTGATGCGGATTGCCAAGCACCGCTTGTATCATCATGTTTCGTCAACTCCTTTTTCCAAATTCAAAACCGCATCTCCGTATTTGGCCATCAGTAGTGCGCCAGTGATCAGGTGGAACGCCTCATCTGTGACCAATTCCGGAGACGCAAGGTCTGCGAGAGTGATATTACAGCAGCCGACCGCAATGGCCTTCGCCGCCTGGTAGACGCTGTATAGCTCCGGCTCGATTCCTCCGAGCCGGACGCTTTGGAAGTCAAAGCCGTCATTCCCGCATTTCCAGACCATCCTGCGCCAAAGGCTCTCGTATGCCGTGAGCAGGAAGAGGGCCGCTTTGTTCCGGTCGGACAAACGCCAGCAGCGCTCTCGCCAATGTGTCCATCTTCGCCGGTGGGCATCGGACAGGAAGAATTGGAAGAATTGAGGTTTCCTCTCTCTAAATTGCTGATGCATCCTTTTTCGGAACTGCGGCCCCATAGAGGGGGTGAAGCAGTCCCGCATGAACGCATTCAGCTCCAGCACACCTGCCTCGATCCGCTCCTCCAGGCAGGTACATTCACATAGGCGGCACGGATGCTTGCGGACATAGTTCTGGCAGTATTCGCACGCCACATCTTCGGGCGTGTAACGAAATGGGCTGCGGTATATTCCACCACCTCTGGGCTTTTGACCGGGCTGAGACATCATCAACTGCTCCAACGCCTGCAGCGGCGTGTCTCGCATGAAATAGTACGGCATAAGCGAACTCCTCTCTGAAATGAAAAAAGGGCCGGAATCTTATTGCTAAGACTCCGGCCCGTTCCGTTTGATATTACATTGTCTGTTGCTGCGCGACTTGTTCCAAGGCTTCTTCCTGCTGCCGGATTCGCTCGTCCAAATCCGGCACACACTCCTCAATCTGCTGCTGAACACTGCGGATCATTTTTTCCTGCTCTCCCGTGAGTTCAAAGAAATCTCCGTCTACAGAGTCCGCACAGCAACGATAAATCTCGGTCATCTGCTCTGGGGTGAAAAGCCGTTCCTTTTGAATCAGCCCGGAGCGGATAGCAAAGTCCTGTTTGGCTCCTGCATAGTTCTCCATGAAATAGTGCCCATGACATACTCCTGTGTGCCCATAGGCCCAATCCCATGTGACGAAGTGGACTCCGTGTTTGCTCTGAACTCCAGCCAGCACAGTGCCGTTGAAATCCGCCAGCACCTTGTAGCCGTCCTCCAGACCGTCGGCTTTCAAAAAGGGCGCCATCTCCATCTGCCGCATATACTCCGCTGTGGTCCTGACAATCTCATACACCTTGTCCTTGGCAGCGATCCGTTCTGGCTCGTCAATATCCTCATTGCGGTAGGCAACACCACCGCTCCCAGTTACTTCACAAAGCGGCGAACCGTCAAGCAGGATACACAGCCTGTCAGTGTGAACTTCGTCCAACTGGAAACCCTCCTTGGCAAGGACGATTGCTGCTTCTCTGAGGTAACAGACCTTTTCTTCTGCGCTGATGCTCATATAGCTCCTCCCATGCATAAAAAATAAGGCCGGAGCGATCATGCTCCGACCTACAAATGCAGGCGCTGCGACCAGCGCCCTTTTTGAAATGAAAAAGGGCACCGCTTTCTTAGTCCGTCAGGACCAACAAAACAACGCCCAAATCTTTGTGATTCTTTTTTGAGAAAAATACCGCTGCCAGCCGGAAAAATCGCCGCTGAAAAAGGGCGCTGGCTGAACGCATCTGCATGAAACAGGAAAACACCCGGTTCGAATCGGGGCAGACGCCCTGAAACAGCGATTTGCATCTATGGTTTGAGAGAAGAAATCCGGGCTTGAAAAAGCCCGGAAACGGTTGATGCGCCTGACTTTTCGCCAGACGCATCTATACCGTTTCGTTAATATGGTACGGCTGACGGGATTCGAACCCACGACCTCCAGAGTCGGAGTCTGGCACTCTATCCAGCTGAGCTACAGCCGCGTAACACAGGAGGTATTATAACAAACTGTCCGGGAAAAGTAAAGCACAGATTTGCAAAATGCGCTTGCCAATTTTGCAAAGGTGTAGTAATATAATAGAACGTAGTCCTTGACAAGGCTGCACTAGTCGGGGAGCCAGCGGTGCCCTGTTGCCTGCAATCCGCTACAGCAGGGATGAATTCCCGCCCCCGGATAGCCGATGTGTCGTCTGCCCGCAGTAAGCGGTGTTGAAGGCCCGGTCCCGCGCAACGGAGCCCCGTGAACCATGTCAGGCGGGGAACCGAGCAGCATTAAGCGGGTCCCTCCGTGTGCCGCGGGGCAACCGGGCCGGAGCTGGCTGCTGTGGTAACGGGCATATCGTCTATGCAAAGGCGGGTGTGCAGTCTTGTCAAGGGCTACTTCGTAGCCCTTGACAAGACTGCACACGATGATTTGCAATCATCGTGTGCAGCCGATGCTGCGCATCGGCTTTGAATTTGAATTTTTGGGAGGGGAAGCCCATCCCCTCCCAAGCCCGCCCCATGCGGGTGGGGCGGCAGCTCGTTTTTAGAAGGTGGTGTCACGCATGTATCAGGCATTATACCGCAAATGGCGGCCGAAGACGTTTGACGATGTGGTCGGCCAGCCGCATATCACCGAGACGCTCAAGCGGCAGGTGCACACCGGCCGGCTGAGCCACGCCTATCTCTTCATCGGTACGCGCGGCACCGGCAAGACCACCTGCGCCAAAATCCTCGCCAAGGCGGTCAACTGCGAGCATCCCGTCGATGGCAACCCCTGCAACCAGTGCGCCGCCTGCCGCGGCATCGACGACGGCTCCGTGCTCGACGTGGTGGAGCTGGACGCCGCCTCGAACAACGGCGTGGACAATGTTCGCGCCCTGCGGGACGAGGCCGTGTTCTCCCCCGCCAACGTGAAAAAGCGCGTGTACATCGTGGACGAGGTCCACATGCTCAGCACCGCGGCGTTCAACGCCCTGCTGAAGATTCTGGAGGAGCCGCCGGAGCATCTCATGTTCATCCTCGCGACGACGGAGCTGCACAAGGTCCCGGCGACGATTCTGTCCCGCTGCCAGCGGCACAGCTTCAAGCGCATTCCGCCGGAGCTCATCGCGGCGCGCCTAAGCTACGTCGCCGGGCAGGAGCAAATTGACCTGCAGCCGGACGCGGCGACGCTGCTCGCGCGCCTGGCCGACGGCGGCATGCGCGACGCGCTGACTCTGCTGGATCAGTGCTCCGGCAGCGAGCACGTCACGACGGAGGCCGTGCTCTCCGCCATGGGTCTCGCCGGGCATCTGCGGACGGCGGCCCTTCTGCGGCAAATCGCCGCGGGCGAAACGGAGCAGGCGCTCTCAACCTTCCGCGCGCTCTGGCAGGACGGGAAGGACCCCGCCTCTCTGCTGGACGAGCTGAGCATGCTGCAGCGCGATGCGCTGCTGCGGTCCGTCGCCGCGCGCGGCGGCAGCGCGCTGCTCTCCGGCAGTTATGACACGGCAACACTTGACGAATTTGTAAAAACCATCGGCACAGCGCAGCTGCTCGCCAACCTCACCGCGATTCAGGACGCGCTCGCCGGCATGACGCAGAGCGCGAACCCGCGCCTCACGGCGGAGCTCTGCATCATCCGCCTGTGCCGCCCGGCGCTTCAGACCGATCTTCCCGCGCTCACCGCGCGGGTCGCGGCCCTGGAGTGGGCCGTGCAGCGCGGCGCACCCATACAGAGCGCGCACGTCACGTCCGCGCCGGAGCCGCCTCCGGAGCCGGAGGCAGAACCGGAACCGCAGCCGGCACCAAACGTGGAAACGCCCCCGGAGCCGGAGATAGAACCGGACCCGGAGCCAATACCCCCGCCCCCCGCCGTGGACGAGCGCCCTCTCATTCCGGAGGAGCCGCCCGCGCCGGACAACCTGAGCGTCCCTGCCGCCCCCGCCGCGCCGGAGGCGCCTGACGCCGCGTCGGACTCCATTTGGAGCGCCATCTGCGCGGAGCTGCAGCGCACGCTTTCCGCGGGGCAGTCGGCGCCGCTGCTGGACGCCCTGCAGGTACAGGGCACGCTGGAGGCGGATGTTCTCACCGTCCGGCTGGAGCAGAGCTTTGTCTATCCCATGTTCAACACCCCGGACATGACGGAGCGCTTTCGCGCCGCGGCGGAAAAATGCGCCGGCCGGCCCATCCGGGTCGTGCTGCAGCCGATGGATGTTCATGAGCAGATCAACCAGCGCAGCGTAGAGGAGCTCGCGCAGTTTGGAAACGTAACGATCCGATAACGAAAACCTTAACACGATACAGGAGGAATGACCACTATGGCAAAAGGCGGATTTCGCGGTGGCTATGGCGGCGGCATGAGCCAGGCCAACATGATGAAGCAGGCCCAGAAAATGCAGCAGGACCTGATGCGGATGCAGAAGGAGCTGGAGGAAAAGGAATTTGAGGCCAAGGCCGGCGGCGGCGCGGTCACGGCGGTCGTCAACGGCAGCCGTGAGGTCACGAAGATCACCATCGACCCCGACGCGGTGGACCCCGACGACGTCGAAATGCTGGAGGACCTGGTCATGGCGGCGGTCAACGAGGCGCTGCGCATGTACGAGGCGGCGTCGGACGCCACGGTCAACAAGATCACCGGCGGCCTGAATCTGAGCTTTTGACCGCGCCGCCCGCCTGATCCGGCCGACGGCGGGCGCACCCCTGACAGATTGGAAACCCGACCAAAGCGAGGAACCCAATGAACGATTTAGACCAAAAATATCAGCGTCTGCAGGACATTCTGCGCGCCTACGGCAGCGTGGCCGTCGCGTTTTCCGGCGGCGTGGATTCCACGCTGCTGCTGCGCGCGGCACGGGACGCGCTGGGCGACCGCGCCATTGCCGTAACCGCAGCATCCAGCTCCTTTCCGGAGCGCGAGCTGAACGAGGCGCGCGCGTTCTGCGCGCAAAACGGCATCGTGCAGATCGTGACGCGCTCGGAGGAGCTGGACATCGAGGGCTTCCGGCAGAACCCCAAAAACCGCTGCTATCTCTGCAAGCACGAGCTGTTTGAGAAGATCTGGGCCATCGCCCGCGAGCACGACGTCTCCCACGTGGCGGAGGGCTCCAACCTGGATGACAACGGCGATTACCGGCCGGGGCTCGCCGCCATCGCGGAGCTTGGCGTGGACAGCCCACTGCGCGAGGCCGGGCTGACCAAGCAGGAGATTCGCCAGCTGTCCCGCCAGTTGCGGCTCCCGACATGGGATAAGCCGAGCTTTGCCTGCCTCTCCTCCCGCTTCGTGTATGGCGAGACCATCAGCGAGGAGAAGCTGGCCATGATCGACCAGGCCGAGCAGTTCCTGCTGGATCGCGGCTTTCGCCAGGTCCGGGTGCGGCTGCACGGCCAAATCGCCCGCATCGAGGTCGCCCCGGAGGAGATTGCGCGCTTGGCGCGGCCGGAGATGCGCGACGCCGTCTATCAGACGTTTCGCGCGCTGGGCTTTTCCTACGTCACGCTCGATCTCGGAGGCTACCGCACCGGCAGCATGAACGAACCGCTGCTGCGGGGCGACGCCTGACGGGCAGGCCCCGGACCGCCTAAAGCTCCGGCATCGGCGGGATCGCGCGGATGTCGTACGGCGAGGCCTGATAGACAAAATAGTTCAGCCAGTTGGAGAAGAGGAGATTCGCGCTGGAGCGCCAGGTGCAGACCGGCGCCCGGTCGGGGTCGTCCCCGGGAAAATAGTGCTCCGGCACGCGGATGGGCAGTCCGGCCGCTTTGTCCCGCCGGTACTCCGCCGCCAGCGTGTCGGTGTCATACTCCGCGTGCCCGGTGAGAAAGATTTGCCGGCCGCCGTCGGTGCTGGCGGCGTAGACGCCCGCCTCGTCGCTTTCCGCGAGGATCTTCAGCTGCGGCACGGTCTCGAATTGGGCGCGCGTAACGGTCGTGTGGCGCGAGTGTGGCACCAGGAACGTATCGTCGAAGCCCCGAAACAGGATCGAGCCCTTGTGCGTGACCCGGTGCGCATAGACGCCGAACAGCTTCCGGTCCAGCCGCTGCTTCTGGAGTCCGTAGTGGTAATAGAGCGCCGCCTGCGCGCCCCAGCAGATGTGCAGCGTGCTGTAAACATGGCGCTTGCTCCACTCCATGATGCGGCAAAGCTCCTCCCAGTAGTCCGCCCCCTCAAACGGCAGATGCTCGATCGGCGCGCCAGTGATGATAAGTCCGTCAAAAAACCGATCCCGGACCGCCGCAAAGGTCTTGTAGAACGTCAGCATATGCTCCTGCGAGGTGTTTTTGGAGGTATGGCTGTCGAACGCGAGCAGCTCGACCTCCACCTGGATGGGTGTGTTGCCGAGCAGCCGGACAAGCTGCGTTTCCGTCGCGATCTTCGTCGGCATGAGATTCAGGATCAGAATCTGCAGGCAGCGGATATCCTGCGACGCGGCGCGATGCGTCGTGTAAAAGAAGATGTTCTCCTCCTGCAGCGTCTCGGCCGCCGGAAGATCCGGAGGAATGATGATCGGCATAAACGGCAAAACCTCTTTTCATGTTAAAACTAAACTCCAGCGCTTTCCGTGCAGCGCGATGCAGCGCGCGTCTCCCAACAGAGAGCTGCAAAGCGGCTTTTTGTTGCCATGTGGCGCCACGCAAAACCGGGGAATGCGAAATGCGCATTCCCCGGTTTTCATACGATCCGGCGCCGCTCAGGGCAGCCCCGCCGCACATAATTTCGGAGAATGCGTCAGCCGCGGCATGGAGAATCCGCTGCAGGCGAAGCGGCGCATGCAGCACATCCTCATATTCCAAACCCGGTTTCTGCTCATCGGGACGCACCTCCGGTGAAGTCCTTGCTCTTTTGCATAGTATCCATCATCCAAGTTGGTTGATTGGTTATTTGTACATCAGTATACCGCGGCCCGCCGCAACGCGCAAGTGTCAGATTGAAACAAAGATTTGCCCGATTGCGGCTCCCCTTTCGTCGTTCTGATACCACAGCCGAAAAAACAACGCCCCTGCCGTCCGGGCTTTATGCCCGGACGGCAGGGGCTGCTTCCCGGTTGGACGTCCGCGGGAAGCGCGCTTTCAGTGGCCCTTGTGCTTCTCTTTTCGCTTTTGCTGCTTTAAGTCGAACCGGCGCTGCTTTTCCGCGTCCCGCCGGTCCCGGCGGAGCTGCCTGCGTTCCGTTTTCCGCTCCTCCCGCTGCAGCTGCAGCGCCTGCTGCGACTTTGTCCCGACGCCGGAGCGCTGCAGCTGCTTTTCGGCGTTTCGCTGCCTGCGCTTCGGATGGTCCGCCGTCTGTCTCCCTTCGGCCTCGACGGCCGGACTGAACCTGAGCTCGCTGTAGTGATCGAGGATGAACGCCCATACCTCCGCATCCTTCGGTTCCGCGCCGAATGTGACCTTGCACACGGACAGCTTCCCGTCAGATATTCGCTCAAAAACGCCTACCCAGAAGGGGTCCTCAAAATAAACCGTCAGTCCTCCGCTCGTCTCGTCCATAACATTCCCTCCTTTGTGTGCTATGGACAAGAAACGGACAACCCGGAGGGGCAGGTTACTTCCCTCATCCTGCGGATGAGACGGCCGGGCTACCTACCGGCTCTGGAGCATTACAAAATGCTCGTTGCGTTTTTATTCCTGTCTTTTTTGGACGGATGGAAGCGCGCCGATACGCGGCGGCTTCCGATCCGTTACCGTTCTCTCATCGCCCGAATCTCGATCTTCCGCTGCCGCTGCGCGATATATTCCGGCAGGACCTTGGGGCGGTCGAAGTAATCAATGCTCTCCTCGTTGGTCCGCTTGCGGAGGTGGATCGCGTCAAACTTGCAGCGCGTGGTGCACACGCCGCAGCCCAGGCACTTGTTGGCATCGACGAACGAGGCGCCGCAGCCGAGGCAGCGGGCGGTCTCCCGCTTCAGCTGCTCCTCCGTGAAGGTCTTCCGATCGTCCCGGAAGGTGGAGGCCTTCGCCGCGTCCTTTTCGGGGCGCTGGCGCGGCGCGGCGTCACAGCTGCGCTTCACGCTGTCAAAGTCCACGTTGTCCTTGTCGAAGGCGTGATACGTCAGGCGGTCGCGCCCGATGGTGAGACTCTGGCCCGGATGTACATAGCGGTGGATCGAGATGGCGGCCTGCTTGCCCTGCGCGATGGCGTCGATGGCAAACTTCGGTCCGGTGAATGCGTCGCCGCCGACAAAGATGTCCGGCTGCGCGGTCTGATAGGTGAAGCCGTCCGCCTGGACGTGGCCCTTCTCGTCCTGCTTCAGCTCGCCGAGATCCAGCCCGCCCAGTTCGATCCGCTGGCCGATGGCCGCAAGAATCGCGTCACATTCGATCCGGCCGCCGTCGCAGACAAGCGCCGTGACGCTGCCGTCCGCGCCCTCGATTTCCACAGGCTTATGCTCGAAGAGGAACCGCACGCCCTCCTCCTTCGCCTCGGCCACCTCGGCGGGATCGGCGGGCATGTCGCCCTCCTTCCGGCGATAGGCGACCGTGACCTCGCTGCCGAGACGGGCCGCCGTGCGCGCCACGTCCATCGCCACATTGCCGCCGCCGACCACGACGACCTTCTTCCCGAGCTCCGGCCTCGCGCCGGCGTTCACCGTGCGCAGGAAGTCGATGCCGCCCCAAACGCCCTGGAGCTCCTCGCCCGGAATGCCGAGCGCGGCGGATTTCTGCGCGCCGATGCCGAGATAGAACGCATCGAAGCCCTGCTCGCGCAGCTGCTGGATGGTCACGTCCCGGCCGACCTCCACGCCGCAGCGGAAGACGACGCCCAGTTCCTTGAGCACGTCGATCTCCGCATCCAGAACCGTCTTTTCCAGACGGAACGCGGGGATGCCGTAGCGCAGCATGCCGCCGGGCAGCTCGTTTTTGTCGAACACGGTCACCTTGTAGTTGTCGCACGCGAGATAATACGCGCAGCTCAACCCCGCGGGGCCGGCGCCGATCACGGCGATTTTCTTGTCGCTGTAGTCATACAGCTTTTTCGGCACAAACCGGGTGTCGCGGTCCAGCTCCTTGTCGGCGATGAATTTCTTCACCTCGTCGATGGCGACCGCGTGGTCCAGATTGCCGCGGGTGCATGCGTCCTCGCACTTGCGGTTGCAGATGCGGCCGCAGACGGCGGGGAAGGGATTTTCCTTTTTGATAAGCTCCAGCGCGTCCAGGTACTTCCCCTGCGCGGCGAGCTTGAGATAGCCCTGCACGGCGATGTGCGCGGGACATTCCGTCTTGCACGGCGCGGTGCCCTCGGGCGCGACAAATTCGCGGTTGCTGCGGTGCTCTGTGTTCCACCGGTCCGGCGTCCAGGCAATGTCGTCCGGCAGCTCCATCTGCGGGTGCTCGACGGGGGTTTTGGCGCAGAGCTTTTGCCCCATCTGGATGGCGTTGTTCGCGCAGCGATCCGTGCACTGCCCGCAGGCGACGCACTTTTCCTCGTCGATCTCCGCCACATAGTTGCTCTTGGAGGTGGCGGGCGTGTTGAAATACTGCGTCACGCCGAGCGCGAGGCAGCTCTCCGGCATGCAGTTGCAGATGGCGAAGGTCTCGCCCTGATGCAGCGTGGTGATCTGATGGACGCACCCGCGCTCGTCGCACTTGCGGATCAGCTCCTTGGCCTCCGCCACCGTGACCGGCCTTCCCTTCCCCGTGCGGTTGAACATATCCGCGACGTGGCCCATGAACAGGCAGTAGCCCTCGTCCAGGTCGCCGCTGCCCTCGCCCATCAGCCTGCGGACGCGGCGGCACTGGCACGGCGTGATGCTCATGTGGCCCTCGTTGTCCTCGATGTACTTGTTACAGCGCTCGTTGTCGATCTGCTGCGCGTCGGCGGGGATGGCGCTCTCCACAGGGATGACGCGCATGATGCCCGCGCCCATGGGCGTGTTCGGCGCGTGCTCGATCTGGCTGGTGGTCGCGTGCTGCTCGAACGCATAGGCAATCTCGGGATGCGCGAGACAGAACTTCTCGTTGATGAGCAAAAACTCAAAGATGCCGGGCGTATAGGGCGGCAGGAGATAGATCTCCAGCCCCACCTTCGGTACCACGACCTGCACGACGAGGCCAATGTCCGTGATCTCCCGCAGGACCTCCCGCGTCCGCTTGACGGGCAGCTTCGCTTTGCGCGCGATCAGCGGAACAAACGCCGGCTTCATGCTGGTCAGCGCCATCATAACGGCAATCTGTTCGTCGGTAATCCACTGCTCGAAGAGCTTATACTCCGCGCAGTCCGGCGTGATCTCATAGTGCCCGTCGTTGATTTTCTCGCACAGCTGGATCAAATTTTGTCTGACTTCCAAAAAGTCCCCCTCCTCATTCTTAATATGTTGTCTGCAAATTTTGACCGCCTGCTTTTTTGTATAGTTTATTCGTTAACGAACAAAATGTCAATGCCGGTTTTGATGATTTTGTCAAACAATCCACAACAGCCCGCGCGCCCCACCCGCACGCAGCACAGCCATCGCCCATCCGGCAGCCCGCACAACCGCGGCAAAGACCCGACAGGTGCCCCGCGAAGTCGCAAAAATCCCGCAATCTCAACAGATTGCGGGATTCCATGTTTTGGCGGAGAAGGAGGGATTCGAACCCTCGAAACCCTTTTGGGGTTTACACGATTTCCAATCGTGCGCGCTCGGCCGGACTACGCGACTTCTCCACGGCTGATCGGGTCAAACATGATGCAGTTGTCAGCTTGCATATTATAATCGACATTCCCGGCAAAGTCAAGCCCCAACCGCCGCGTTTTGTGCTTTTTTCGTCCGATCAGCCGAGCGCAGCGGCAATCAGCGCGCGCAGGGCCTCGCTGTGCATGGTCTCCTCCTCCGCCAGATCGGCGAAGAGTGCGGCGAGCGGCTCACTCCGCGTGCAGCCCGCCGCGTCGCGCGCGCACGCCGCGCGCTCCTGCGCGCTGAGACAGGCGCGGCGCAGATCGCCGAGGACGCTCCCCGCAACGGGACAGCTCCGGCCGGGCGCGAGCGTATCCCCCGTCTGCAGGAAGTACGCCGCCTGCAGCCGCCGCAGCCGCGCGCACGTCTCGTCCGCGAGCGCGCGCAGACGTCGGGCAGCGCCGGCGCAGCGCCGCGCGAGCGACTGTTCAAACGCCGCGGCCTCCGCCGTCTGCTCGATCAGGCGGCGCAGCATCTGCGCGTCGTCCCGCCGCGGCGCGGGAGACTGCCCGCGAACGCGCTGCCATACCTCCTCAAAGCCCTCCAGCACAGCGTTATTGATCTCATCCATCATACATCACCTGATGTATTCTATGCCGCACTTGCAAAAGTGTGAAAACTCAATTATAATGAAAAAAATAACTTCGGAGGCGCGGTTATGGCAAAGTTTTTTATGGCGGCAACCAATCTTCTGGGCGGCACGGCGGTCATCCGCGGCCGCGACGCGGAGCACATCCGCGTTTTGCGCATGAAGCCCGGCGAGGATGTCGTGATCTGCGACGGCGAGGGGACCGATTACTACTGCCGCCTCGTCCGCGTGGCGGACGGGGAGAGCGAAGCGAAAGTCCTGCACACCGCGCCGTCCGGGACGGAGCCGACCGTGCGGACGATCGTGCTGGCGGGGCTGCCGAAGGGCGAGCGCGCGGATTACCTCGTGCAGAAATGCACGGAGACGGGCGCGAGCGAGATCATCTTTTTCACCTGCACGCGCTGCGTGGCCCGTCCGCTCAACATGGACAAGAAGCTGGAGCGCTGGCAGCGCATCGCGGAGGAGGCCGCCAAGCAGTCCGGCCGCGGCCTGATCCCGACGGTGGGCTTTCTGGGCGACTACGGCGCAGTGCTCGACTGCGCGGTGCACACGGACCTGGGTCTGTTTTTGTATGAGACCGGCGAGCGCACGCCGATCCGCGCGGCCATCGAGGCGGCGCCGGAGGCGCGCTCCGCCGCCATCATCACGGGGCCGGAGGGCGGCTTCGCGTCGTTCGAGGCCGAGCTTGCGCAGCAGGTTGGGCTGTGGCTCTGCTCCATAGGTCCGCGCATTCTCCGGTGCGAGACCGCGCCCGTCGTCGCGCTCGCCGCGCTGATGTACGGCACCGGCAATTTGTAACCCCGCGCCGGGCGCTCCCGGCGCTGAATCAAGGAGGGCTCTCCCATGAAAAACAAGCTGAAATCCACCTATGCCGCCATTCAGGAGCTTGCGCCGCTTCTGGAGGAGGGCGCGGACGTTGTGCCGCTGGAGCTGGTCCGCACGCCGCAGCGCGGCAGGAAGCTCCTGCAGCTTCTCAGACGCGCGGACATCAAGAAAATCGGCATCGCCGCGGGCGGCGCGGTGCTTCTGCTGTCAGTCGTCAACCACGTGAGCGAATATAAATTTTACCAGGCCGTGGTCGCGCGCGAGCTGAAAAAGCAGCTCGCCCCGATCCGCAAGCAGCTCAATGAAATGGACGCCGCGCTGGCGGATCTGACCGCACAGCAGGAAACGCCGGAGGACGAATCCAAGCCGCTGCCAAAGCGGCACAAGGCATAAAGCAAAGGACAGAGGCGCACGCCTCTGTCCTTTATCCATCCGTAGTCTCTCAGTCGTCGTAGTCGATGTCCACGATCTGCGCGTAGCCTGTCTGCGCGCTCACGACCACCTCATACTCGACGCGCCCGTCCATGACGGAGACCTCGTAGACGTAAACGGAGTTCGTAAGTCTCCCGCCGATGCGCAACTCGCGGTCCACGTCGCCCGCGATCAGCCGCTCGCCGTCGGCGCCGGAGTATTCGCTGACGCAATCTCTCGCAATCTCGATTGCCTCCACCCGGGACAGCTTCGCGTTTTTCCCGGCGGACAGGCACACCACGCCAAAAAACGCGGCGGTCAAAATTGCGAGACTGCACAGCACCACCACGATCGTGCGGACGGTGCTCTTGAGATTGAACGATTTTTTCGCCCGCTTGATCGTCTCCGAATCCGGCTCCGTGACGATGGGCTCCTCCGGCTCCGGCTGCTCGTCCAGCAGCGCGCGCACCTGCCGCGCCCGCTCGATCTCCACCTCGACGAAGGCGGCCTCCTCGTCGGTTGCGGTCCCGTTCTTATAGCGTTCATAGGCGTCTTCAAAATTCATTGTGTTCCCTCCAAAATCGTTTTCAGCTGGGCTCTCGCCCGATGCAGCAGCACCTTGACATTGGACGCGCTCTTTCCCGTGACGGCGGAGATGTCCTTCACGCTGAGCCCGGAAAAGTAATGCAGCGTGATAACCTCCCGCTGAAGCCCCGGCAGGAGCGAGACGGCGTGATACAGCGCCCGGTATTCCTCCCTGCGGATGATGGTGTCCGCCATTTCGTCGCGGCGCTCCTTTTCGGATGCGTCCAGCGCGACCTCCGGGTGGCGCTTTCGCCGCCGGCACAGCGTCAAAAACTCGTTCCGGCAGACGGCGAACAGCCACGCCTTGAAATTTTCGATGCTGCCGTCCGCGCTGGTCAGCGCCTTGAAAAAGGCGTCCGCCACGATGTCCTCGGCGGTGCTTTTGTCCCCGGACAGGGACAGCGTATACAGCAGCGCCTCATGATAATACGCGCGAAACAGCGCATCCAGCGCATCCTGCTTCACCCCGGCAGCACCTCCCGCCTCTTTCTTTTTTTCGGCGCCTTTGCTTATAAGACGCCGCACGCCCGGAAAGGTTACAAAAAAATTTTCCGCCGCCTTCAAAAAACGGGAATCATTCCGCCGCCGCTGCGCATACTAGCGGCAGAGGTGATTTTCATGAATATGCAGCTCACACCCAAGGAGCGCAGTCTGATCCAGGATCTCAAAGGACAGGAACAGCTTTGCATCGACAAGTATAACCGCGGCGCGGCCTCGGCCGTAGACGGCCAGCTCAAGGGCCTCTTCACCCAGATCGCGCGCACCGAACAGCAGCATCTGGACACGCTGACGCAGATCGAGAACGGCACCGTCCCCCAGCCCTCGAACGGCGCGGCGCAGATGCCGACCTTCACGGCGACCTATACCGACGCGCCCTCGCCGGACAAGGAGAACGACTGCTATCTCTGCACGGACGCGCTCACCACGGAAAAGCATGCGTCTACGCTCTACGACACCTGCATCTTCGAGTTCAAGGACGAGAACACGCGCAAGGTCCTCGGCCACATCCAGGGCGAGGAACAGGGTCACGGCAAGATGATCTACGACTATATGCAGGCAAATCATATGTATAGCTGATGCGGACCGCCCGCGGAGGATTTTCCTTCGCGGGCGGGGTTTTTTTAGTTTTTAGTTTTTAGTTTATAGAAAGAGGTGGGAGACGGCGTTGAACAGCATGCAGGCCAGCACGCCTGTGACTGTCGGCAGCAGCACCGCCAGCGCCGTCCACTTTCGGCTTCCGGTCTCGCGTCGGATGGTAATCACCGTGGTGGAGCACGGCCAGTGCAGCAGCGTAAAGAGCGCCGCGCTCCCCGCCGTCACCCACGTCCAGCCGTTCGCGAGCAGGATCTCGCGCAGGGAGTCGAGCGTGCCCAGCTCCGGCAGCGTGCCCTGCGACAGATACGCCATCAGCAGTATCGGCAGAACGATCTCGTTCGCGGGCAGGCCGAGGATAAACGCCAGCAGGATCACGCCGTCCAGGCCCATCAGCCTTGCAAACGGATCGAGAAACGCCGCGCAGTACGACAGCAGGCTCTCCCCGCCGATCGTGGCGTTTGCCAGCGCCCAGAGGATCAGCCCCGCGGGCGCCGCCACCGCCGCCGCTCTGCCCAGCACGAACAGCGTGCGGTCGAGCACCGAGCGGACGAGCACCTGCCCCCACTGCGGCCTGCGGTATGGCGGCAGCTCCAGCGTGAAGGACGACGGCACGCCCCGCAGCACCGTGCGCGAAAGGAGCTTCGTCACGCCGAACGTGACGGCAATGCCGAGCACGATCAGCCCCGTGAGCAGCAGCGCCGCGCGCAGGGACGCCGCCGCGCCCACGGCGCTGCCGGTAAAGAACATCGTGAGCAGCGCGATCAGCACCGGGAACCGCCCGTTGCACGGCACGAAGCAGTTTGTGAGCATGGCGAGCAGCCGCTCGCGTTCAGAGTCGATGATCCGGCAACCGACGACGCCCGCCGCGTTGCAGCCAAAGCCCATGCACATCGTCAGCGCCTGCTTGCCGCAGGCGTCGCAGCGCTGAAAAGGCTTATCAAGCGCATAGGCCACGCGCGGCAGATAGCCCGCGTCCTCCAGCAGCGTAAAGAGCGGGAAGAAGATTGCCATCGGCGGCAGCATCACCGACACGACCCACGACAGCACGCGGTACACGCCGTCGATCAGCGCGCCCTGCAGCCACGCGGGCGCGCCGGCGGATACAAGCAGCGCCGAGAGCCACTCCTGCACCCAGAAGAGCGCCGCGCTCAGCGCGTCGGACAGGACGTTTGCGCCCGAAATCGTGAGCCAAAGCAGGCCCGCAAGCAGGAGCAGCATCACGCCATAGCCCGTCACGCGCCCTGTGAGCACCCGGTCGATCCGCCGGTCGCGCGCGCCGTAGCCCGCCTGCGTCTGGCGCACCGCGTCCGCGCAGATTGCCTCGGCCCGGTGCGCCCACGCGACGACGGCGGTCTCCTCCGCCGTCGGCTCCGGCCGCGCGTCGGGCAGCGGCTTTGGCTCCAGCGCGTCCAGCGCGTCCGTCAGCGCGGAGAGACTCCCCTTTTCCCGCGCGGCGCAGCCCACGACCGGCACGCCCAGCCGCGCGGAGAGCACCGCAAGGTCAATGGAGATCCCCTTGCGCGCCGCCTCATCCATCAGATTGACGCACACGATCACGTTCGGCGTGAGCTCCAGCGTCTGCAGCACCAGATGCAGGCTGCGCTGCAGGCACGTCGCGTCGCACACGACGACGACGGCGTCCGCCGCGCCGGAGCAGAGAAAGTCACGCGCCACGCGCTCCTCCTCCGAGTGCGCCATGAGCGAATAGGTCCCCGGCAGATCGACCAGCGCATAGCGGCGCCGCCGCGTATGAAAGCGCCCCTGCGCGTTGGTGACGGTCTTGCCCGGCCAGTTGCCGGTGTGCTGGTGCATCCCGGTGAGCGCGTTGAACACCGTGCTCTTGCCGACGTTCGGGTTCCCCGCCAGCGCGACGATGCGCTCATCGGGATTTTGCCGCTCGATGACCGCCGAAGTCTCCGCCGCGCGCGAGCCGGTGCTGCGATGCGTCAGTCCCATGCCGCACCGCCTTTGCACGGGCGCACAAGCACGCCGCGGCTGTCCGCGCGGCGCAGGGCAATCACCGCGCCGCAGATCTGATAGGCCGCCGGATCGCCGCAGGGGCTGCGCCCCACGCAGGTCACCACCGTATTTTCAAGCAGTCCCAGGTCGAGCAGGCGCCGGCGCATCGCGCCCTCGGTTCGCAGCGCGCAGACCCGCGCCCGCTCGCCGGGCCGCAGTTCGCTCAGACACATTGTTTCGCACATAACTTCGTCACACTCGCTTCCCAGACGCCATAATTGCATCTGATTCAGCGTATTCCGACACAATCCCGTTTGACACTGTGGAGCCGCCCCCTCCGAAGCCGCGCCAGTGCGCCGGGTTCACAGCCGTTTCCCCGTTCTTCCTTACCGGGCCGAAGCCGCTTACGCCGGGCCTTGGCTCGGGGATGCGAGGGTGTGCGGGGAACGTGGCTCGGTAGGAATCTCGGTGCGGAGCCGTTGATAGGTGTGGGATGTTACTTGGACGCTTCGTTACTATACCGCAATTATTGACGTAGTTCTGGCGTTGACGGGGTGCTGGATTGGGGCTGGTGTCCTCGTTAATACATCGATATTGGTTGGACGTACTGCAGGCATTCCACCCGCTTTCTTTTCAG
>CACWHX010000021.1 GCA_902760845.1 Oscillospiraceae bacterium | reverse complement strand
CTACCAGGACGTCAGTTTCGGTGCGCCTTTTTTGCACCAACTACCAATTCACAATCTTTCTGCTTTTTGGGCTTGACTTTTAATAGTTAGTCTTTCTCGATGATGGTTGTCCCTTGCGGGAGCGGATATCCGATGATGCAGCGGTTTCGATACGCGGTTTCCTCCGCCATGCAGCGCCCTTCCGCGCTGTCATAGACCTGCCGGACCACATCGACCTCCTCGACGATGCCCTCCGGCGTGCGGGAGTAGGTCAGCCCCCGGTTGACGACCCGCCAGGTCCGGCCGGGGCTGCGGTCGGCCAGGACGCGCCCGATGATCGTCCGCTCGTCCAGCGTGAGGGAAAGCTGCACGCGCAGGTCCGTCTCGTTTCGGACCCGGAAATCCAGCCAGCCCTCGGCCACGGTTGCGTCCACGCCCATGGGCGCGTCGCTGGGCGGCTCCGGAAAATCCTTTTTTGCGTGGCCGTGCCGCTCGGTGATGGTCAGCGGCGTGTGCAGAAACAGCCAGCACAGCAGATTGCTGATCTGGCACAGTCCGCCGCCGTACTGCGTGACGAGCCGCCCGTTGACCTCCGCGAGCGCGTCCTTATACGGCGTCTGCCTGTCCGCGTGCCGGACGCGATTCCAAAACGAGAACGTCTCGCCCGGCTCGATCACGAGGCCGTCAAGCTTTGCGCACGCCAGCCTGAGATTAAAATTCTTGTTCTCCTGATACACCATGTCAAAGCCGGTTTCGGTGTTGTACGTCGGGCAATCGGAGGCAAAGAGCTGATACGGCAGCAGCTCCCCGGATTGCCGCGCGGCATAGCGATTGCCGTCAAAGCGCATTTTGGTGTAAAAGAAGAGCTTTCGTTGCTTCTGCCGGAGCGGCAACAGCCATGGAAACCGCTCCGTGATTCGTTTTCTCGCCATGTTGATTCCTCCGTTCCGGAGACAATAAAATCCCCGTCTGACACGAAGATCGTACCAGAACGGGGATCGAAATGTATTTGCGCTTTGTTTGGATGTGCTTGAAAATCTCTGACGCGAATCTTACGATTTTCTGACGCGCTAAAAGGGGAGCGTCACCGTAAAGCGGATGTGTTCATTGGCGCTCTCGGCGAGGATCGTCCCGCCGTGCAGCTCGACGATCTCCCGCGCGATGGCGAGACCGAGCCCGGCGCCGCCCGTGGCGGTCGCGCGCGCGTCGTTGACGCGGAAGAACTGCTCAAAGATGCGCTCCAGCTTTTCCGGCGCGATGGTGGGGCCGTGGTTTTCGATCTGAATCACGGCGCTGCCGTCGCGCTGCTCCAGCGTGACGCGCAACTCGCTGTCGGGATAGCTGTAGTTCACCGCGTTGCGGAAGAGATTGTCAAACACGCGCTCCAGCTTGTCCGGGTCGCAGATCAGCCCGATCGACGGCGCGAGCTGTACGTTCCACGTGAGAGATTTTTCATCCAGCAGCGGGCGAAACTCGTAGATGATCTGCTCCAGCATCCGGGTCAGATTGACCGCCCGGCGCTCCAGCTCCAGCGTGGTCAGGCTGAAGCGGGTAATGTCGAAAAACTCATTGATGAGCGATTCCAGCCGCTCCGCCTTCTCCAGCGCGATGCCGGTATATTTCGCGCGCAGCGCGGGGGAGAGGTCCGGCTCGTCGCGCAGAAGCGTGAGATACCCGATGACGCTTGTGAGCGGCGTTTTCAGGTCGTGCGCCAGATACACCACCAGATCGTTTTTGCGCTGCTCCGCCTCCTTTGCGGCGCGGGCGCTGTTCAGGGCGCGCTCGCGCATCAGGTTTAGCTCGTTTTGCGTGTCCAGCATGGCCTCCGGCAGGGAGACCGGCGTCTCCGGGGAGAGCGTGAGCTGCTTTGCGGCGGCAATGATTTCGTCCAGATACTGAAGCGGCTGGGCGAAATAGTGCCGCATGATGAAAAACAGCCCCAGAATGATGGCCGCCACAAGCAGCACGGGGGAGAGACTCTCCAGCCCCTTGAGAATGTAATAGAGACTGCTGTCCGCCGGCCAGACGATCCGCGAGCAGATAAACCATGCGAAAAAGTATCCGCCGAACAGGAGCAGCAGATACAGCGCCGTGGTCAGAATGCACCGCGCCGTGATCTGCCGGGAAAGCTGGCTGGCCGGCATTCGTTTTTCTTGTTTACTCAATGGTGTAGCCCACCCCCCAGACGGTTTTGATAAACTTCGGCTTGCGGCTCGGCTCGTGCATTTTTTCCCGCAGCCGCGCAATGTGCGCCATGACGGTGTTGTTGCTGTTGAGATATTTTTCCTTCCACACGGCCTCGAACAGCTCCTCCGAGGGCACGACGCGGCCGCGGTGCTCGCACAGATACCACAGGATGTCAAACTCGATCGGCGTGAGCGGCAGCTCCGCGTCATAGAGCGTGCATTTTCGGCTGCTGCGGCAGATATACAGCCCGGAAAAGTCGTGCTCCTGCCGATCGTCCTCCGGCGGCTGCCCCGTATTGTAGCGCATGTATCGGCGCAGCTGCGTTTTTACGCGCGCGACCAGCTCCAGCGGGTTGAAGGGCTTTGTCATATAGTCGTCCGCGCCGAGCGTCAGGCCCGTGATCTTGTCCATATCCTCCACCTTCGCCGTGAGCATGATGATCGGGAACATATACTGCTCCCGGATCCTCTGGCAGAGCTCGAACCCGCTCATGTCCGGCAGCATGACGTCGAGGATCGCAAGACTTGGCCGGGCCTGCTCCAGACTGTCAAGCGCGTCCCCGGCGTTGAAAAATTTATGGACCGTGTAGCCGTCGTTTTTCAGGTACAGCTCGACCAGGTCGGCGATTTCTTTTTCATCGTCTACAACAAGAATGCTGGTTTCCATATTGCGCCCCTTTTCCGATGCGGTAGTATGCGTAAATTATAGCAGAAATGTCCTTTGGAGTTCCATATGAAGTTCTTACGTTTTTCTTAATTTTCAAGAAAAAAGGAGAGCCGGTTTCCGCGAAACCGGCTCTCAGTTTGTCCAAAAGGCCTCGCAGAGTTCGCGCCCGGAGGCGCGAAAAGGATCAAATCATTTTTGCCGCGCGGCTTCGCCGTGGGGCAAAAATACTTCTCGCGGAATGGATTGCCCTCAGCAGCGCCGCAAGCGGCACGGCTCCATATCCGCTTCCCCGTTCTTCCTTACCCAAAACAAATCCTCGGATTTGTTTTGGAGAGGAGCGGCAGCGGCGTGAGCGAGCTTTCCCGCTTGCCGGGGAAGCGAACGATACAGAGCTTGCCGCGACGTGGCGAACGAGGGCAAGGAATGCAGCGCAAGCCCCCCTGTCGAAAAACGTTTTTCGACAGGCTCGGAGAGCCGGTTTCCGCGAAACCGGCTCTCTCTGGGTCAGAACATTTGAATATATGCGTCCCGGTCCGCGCCGACGGAGACGTACTGGATGCGGCAGCTGACAGCGTCCTCGAGATATCGGACGTAGTCGAGCGCCGCCTTCGGCAGCTCCGACGCCTTGCGGCAGCCGGAGATATCGCACCCGAAGCCGGGGAAATACTCATAGACGGGCCTGGCCTTCGCCAGCTCCACGCCGATGGGGAAGGCGTCCACACGCCGGCCGTCGATTTCATATGCCACGCAGACGGGGAGCCTGTCCATATAGGACAGCACGTCCAGCTTCGTGAGCGCGATGCTGGAGCAGCCCTGCATGGCAACGCCGTAGCGGGAGGCGACCGCATCAAAACCGCCCACGCGGCGGGGGCGTCCGGTCGCCGCGCCGTATTCGCCGCCGGCCTCGCGAAGCCGGTCGGCCTCCTCGCCGAACATCTCGCAGGTGAAAGGTCCTTCGCCCACGCAGCTGGAATAGGCCTTCATGATGCCGATGACGTTGTCCAGCTGCGCGCTTGGGATGCCGGCGCCCAGCGTGGCGTAGGCCGCGATGGTGCTCGATCCGGAGGTGTAGGGATAGATGCCGAAGTCAATGTCCCGCAGCGCGCCGAGCTGCGCCTCGAAGAGAATGGATTTGCCGTCCCCGATCGCGGCGCTCAGATACTGCGTCGTGTCGCAGACATAGTCCCGAAACGGCATGGCGTAGGTGTCGATCCAGTCCATCATCTCCTCGAGCGCAACGGGCGCGTGATGATATCCGCTCACGATGAAAAGATTTTTCCACTCCAGCAGATCGGCAAGCCGGTCCTTCAATGCGTCGCGGTGGCGCAGATCGCCCATGCGCAGCGCTTTTTTCATATACTTATCGGAATAGGCGGGCGAGATGCCGCGGCGCGTGGAGCCGAATTTCTTGTCCGGCAGCCGGTCCTCCTCCAGGCAGTCGAGCAGCTTGTGATACGGCATGCAGATCACGGCCTTGTCGCTGATCTTCAGATGCTCCGGCGTGACGGCGATGCCGCCCTCGCGCAGCCGCGCCGTCTCGTGGAACAAATGCTCCGTGTCGATGACCATGCCGGGACCCATGACGTTCACGGTCTCGTCGCGCAGGATGCCGGACGGCAGCAGGTTCAGCACGAACTTGCCCTTGTCGTTGATGACGGTGTGCCCCGCGTTGTTGCCGCCCTGATAGCGGACGACGATATCATAGCTCTGCGACAGAAGATCGACCATGCGGCCCTTGCCCTCGTCGCCCCAATTGATGCCTACAATGGATGTTAACATGTGCGTGTTCCTCCCAATTGTCAAACGGATACGGTGGCCTCGCATCCGAGCAGCGGCCGGTATTGCTCCAGGACGGGCGCCCACTGCGTGCGCAGGAAGGTCTCCGTCTGGCTGACGGCCATACCGGTGAACTTCGCGGGATCGGAAACTTCTGACAGTTCCTCCGCCGTGAGGCCGAACACGGGATCGGCCAGAATGCGGTCAAACAGGTCGTTCGGCCTGCCGCTTTGCTTGATCTCCTTCGCCGCGGCGACGCTGTGCCGCCGGATGGCCTCGTGCAGCGTCTGCCGGTCGCCGCCCTTTTCCTTCACGCAGTACATGAGAATGTTTTCCGTCGCCATGAACGGCAGCTCGTCGGCCAGCAGCTTTTCCGCCATCCTGGGATAGACGGTCACGCCGCGGATGATGTTCAGATAGAGATTCAGGATACCGTCCACGGCGAGAAACGCCTCCGGGATGCTGATGCGCCGGTTGGCCGAATCGTCCAGCGTGCGCTCAAACCACTGGGAAGCGGCGGTGAAGGAGGCGTTGGTCAGGTCGCTCATCACGTAGCGGGAGAGCGCGGCGATGCGCTCGCTGCGCATGGGATTGCGCTTATACGCCATGGCGGAGGAGCCGATCTGCCCGGCCTCAAACGGCTCGTCCACGACCTTTAGATGGCTGAGCAGGCGAATGTCGTTGGAAAACTTCGCCGCGCTCTGCGCCACGCCGCCGAGCGCCTGCAGCACCTGATAATCCACCTTGCGGGAGTAGGTCTGCCCGCTCACGGGATAGGCCGCCGCGAACCCCATCTTCTCGCAGATTTTCTGTTCCAGCGCGATGACCTTCTGCTCGTCCCCGTCAAAGAGGGCGAGGAAGCTCGCGCCCGTGCCGGTCGTACCCTTGCAGCCGAGGAGCTTCAAGTGCTCCAGCTGAAAGTTGATCTGCGCGAGATCCATCAGCAGATCCTGCATCCAGAGCGTCGCGCGCTTGCCCATGGTGGTGGGCTGCGCCGCCTGAAAATGCGTGTACGCCAGCGTCGGCAGCGCCTTGTGCGTCTCGGCAAAATCCGCGAGCGCGGCGAGAACGTTCACCAGCATCACGCGCACGCGCAGCAGCGCGTCGCGCATGAGGATGATATCCGTGTTGTCGCCCACATAGCAGCTCGTCGCGCCCAGATGGATGATCCCCTTTGCCGCGGGGCACGTCTCGCCATAGGTGAGCACGTGCGCCATCACATCGTGCCGCACCTCGCGCTCACGCGCGGCGGCGAATTCATAGTCGATGTCGTCCACATGCGCCCGGAGCTCCGCGATCTGCTCGTCCGTGATCGGCAGCCCCAGCTCCTGCTCGCTCTCGGCGAGCGCGATCCAGAGTCTGCGCCAGGTGGTGAACTTGCTGTTGTCCGAAAAAATGCGCTGCATCTCGCGCCCGGCATAGCGGGTGCAGAGCGGATTGGTATAGGTGTCGTGCATGTCAGATGGTCCTTTCCGCGCTGCGCTTCAGCGCTGCCGCAATGAGTCCCCGAAACAGGGGGTGCGCCTTGTTCGGGCGGCTTTTGAACTCGGGATGAAACTGGACGCCGATATAGAAGTCATTTTCCGGGACCTCCACGGTCTCCACGATCCGCCCGTCGGGGGAGAGCCCGCTCAGCACCAGGCCGTGCGAGCGCAGGGTCTCCCGAAAGTCGTTGTTGAATTCGTAGCGGTGCCGGTGCCGCTCGGAGATTTGCGCCTCGCCGTAGCAGGCGGCCATCTGCGTGCCCGGCTGCACGACGCAGGGATACGCGCCGAGCCGGAGCGTGCCGCCCTTGTTGATCTCCTTGCTCTGATCGGGCATGAAGTCGATGACCTTGTAGGGGGAGTTCTCGTCGAACTCTCCGGAATTTGCGCCCTTCAGGCCGCAGACGTTGCGCGCAAACTCGATGACGGCTGTCTGCATCCCCAGGCAAATGCCGAGATAGGGGACGTTGTTCGTCCTGGCATACTGCGCCGCCACGATTTTCCCCTCGATGCCGCGGTTGCCGAAGCCGCCGGGAACCAGAATGCCGTCGCAGCTGCCGAGACATTCCGCGGCGTTTTCCGGCGTGATGGTCTCGCTGTCGATCCATTGAATGTCCACGCGCGTGCCGCAGCGATACCCCGCGTGCCGCAGGGCCTCCGCCACCGAGAGATAGGCGTCGTGGAGCTGCACATATTTGCCCACAAGCCCGATCGTCACCTTGCGCGACCGGCTGCGGATGCTCTCCAGCATGGCGTTCCACTCCGTCAGATCGGGCGGCGGCGCGTCGATGTGCAGCTCGCGGCAGACGATCTCGGAAAAGCGATGGCTTTCCAGCATGATCGGCGCCTCATAGAGTACCGGCAGCGTGCGGTTTTCGATCACACAGTCCGGCTTCACGTTGCAAAACAGGCTGATCTTGCGGAAGATTTCCTCCTCCAGCGGCTCGTCGCACCGCAGCACGATCATGTTCGGCGTGATGCCCATGCCCTGCAGCTCTTTTACGGAGTGCTGGGTGGGCTTGGTCTTGTGCTCCTCGCTGCCGTGCAGATACGGCACGAGCGTCACATGGATGAAGAGCGAGTTTTCGCGCCCAACCTCCAGCCCGACCTGCCGCGCGGCCTCCAGAAACGGCTGGCTTTCAATGTCGCCCGTGGTGCCGCCGATTTCGGAGATGACGACGTCCGCGTTCGTCTTGCGGCCGACGCTGTAGATAAAGTCCTTGATTTCGTTCGTGATGTGGGGGATGACCTGCACAGTCTCTCCAAGATATTCGCCCCGGCGCTCCTTGTTGAGCACGTTCCAGTAGACCTTGCCGGTGGTGAGATTGGAAAACTGATTCAGGTCCTCGTCGATGAAGCGCTCGTAGTGGCCGAGATCCAGGTCGGTCTCCGCGCCGTCCTCGGTGACGTATACCTCGCCGTGCTGATAGGGGCTCATCGTGCCGGGATCGACGTTGATATAGGGGTCGAGCTTCTGCGCCGCGACCTTGAGTCCGCGCGCTTTCAGCAGCCGCCCCAGCGACGCCGCCGTAATGCCCTTGCCGAGACCGGAGACCACGCCGCCGGTCACGAAAATATACTTCGTTGCCATGCCCGTCTTCACCTCACGCTTCATAGGTCCTGATGATGTTCTCCGCAATGGAGCGCCGCTTCATGCCGGTATCCATCGCCTGCTTTTCAATATAGCGGTGCGCTTCGTTTTCTGTCATTTTGAGATGCTGCACGAGCAGGAGCTTCGCCCGATTGACGACGCGCAGATCTTCCACGCGCGCTTCCAGCTTCGCGGTCTGATGCTCCAGCCGCCGCAGCCGAAACCGCGTCGCCGTGAGCAGGCGGATCGCCTGCCGGATGAGCGCGTCCGGCGCGGAGCGGGGGAGGACCAGCACCCCCTGCGCCTCCAGCGCGGGCCTGGGCGCGTCGGACGCCGCGAGCAGCAGCATACAGATGCGGTCCTGCGCCAGAAGCGACGGCACAAGCGCCTGCGCGTTTTCTCCGGCGACGGGCTCGCAGACGACGGCCAGCTCCACGTCGCTGCGCTCGGCCAGGCGCAGCGCATCCTGCGCGCTGCGGGCATAGAGCACCGGCGTGCAGAGCTCGCCCGGCAGCAGCGCGCGCAGCCGCCGCGCCTCCTCCTCCGAGGCGGAGAGCAGCAGCATGCCCAGCGTTTCCGTCTCATGACTCATGGCCGTCCCGATCCTTTCCCATTCCAGCTCCGCGCGGCCCCCTCGCCGCCCGTGCGCACCGGTTCCGCAGCATAAAAATGACGTTCTCCGATGCCTGAAAGGGGCACTTTCCCCCTAGTCATCGCGAACGTCCAGCCCCACGAAAAAATCTATGGATTTGTGAAAAAGATAGAATCATTCAGCACTGAACTACTATAGCACGGGGTGTGCGGCGCTGTCAAGCACAAAATCCAGTGGTTTTTACGTGATTTTGAAAAAACCGAAAAATAGGGCTTGACAAGCGCGGGAAAACGGAGTAAAGTGTTTCCATTGAAACGGCAATGGCGTCGCGGAGAACCAATCTCTGGGCATCATTGCCGCTTTTTATAGTTCACACACGCGAAAGGAAGTGTCGGACATGGAAAAAATCTCAGAGCTATTCGGATCTATGGTATTCAGTGACGCCGTCATGAAGGAACGTCTGCCCAAGGAGACCTATAAGCAGGTGCGCAGCGCCATCCAGACGGGCAAGCGCCTTGATGACGAGGCCGCGCGCATCGTCGCCAACGCCATGAAGGATTGGGCGATCGAAAAAGGCGCGACGCATTTCACACACTGGTTCCAGCCCATGACCGGCATCACCGCCGAAAAGCACGACAGCTTCATCGCCCCGACGGACAATGGACAAGTCATCATGGAGTTTTCCGGCAAAGAGCTCGTCCGCGGCGAGCCGGACGCTTCCAGCTTTCCGTCCGGCGGCCTGCGCGCCACATTTGAGGCGCGCGGCTACACGGCGTGGGACCCCACGTCCTATGCGTTCATCAAGGACAACGTCCTCTGCATTCCGACGGCGTTTTGCTCCTACGGCGGCGAGGCGCTGGATAAGAAGACGCCGCTGCTGCGCAGCATGGAGGCGCTCAACCGCCAGACGCTGCGCGTGCTGAAGCTCTTCGGTCACACGGACGTGACCTCGGTCCATACCACGGTCGGCCCCGAGCAGGAGTATTTCCTCATCGACAAGCATGTCTACGATCAGCGCAAGGACCTGATCTATACCGGGCGCACGCTCTTCGGCGCAAAGCCGCCCAAGGGGCAGGAGCTGGACGACCACTATTTCGGCAGCATCAAGCCGCGCGTCGCGGCGTTTATGCGCGACCTGAACACGGAGCTGTGGAAGGTCGGCGTGCTGGCGAAGACGGAGCACAACGAGGTTGCGCCCGCGCAGCATGAGCTCGCGCCCGTGTTTACCGACGGCAACATCGCGGCGGACCACAACCAGCTCACGATGGAGACTATGCAGAAGGTCGCGGCCCGCCACGGGATGGTCTGTCTGCTGCATGAAAAACCGTTTGCCGGCGTCAACGGCAGCGGTAAGCACAACAACTGGTCACTCAGCACCGACACCGGCATGAATCTGCTGGAGCCGGGCGACACCCCGGCGGACAACGCGCAGTTCCTGCTGTTTTTGTGCGCGGTCATTCAGGCGGTGGACGACTATCAGGACATGCTGCGCATCAGCGTGTCGTCGGCCGCGAACGACCACCGGCTCGGCGCAAACGAAGCACCTCCGGCCATCGTGTCCATGTTCGTCGGCACGGAGTTGAACGAGATTCTGGAGGCCATCGAGAGCGAGACCAACTATAACGGCCGGGAGAAGGAGCTGCTGAAAATCGGCGTCCACGCGCTGCCGCGCTTCGCGCGCGACACGACGGACCGCAACCGCACCTCGCCCTTCGCCTTTACGGGCAACAAATTTGAGTTTCGCATGCCGGGGTCCTCGGCCTCGATTTCCGGCGTCAACGTCGTGCTGAACACCGCCGTTGCCGAGAGTCTTCGCCAGTTTGCCGACGAGCTGGAAAACAGCAAAGACTTTGAGGGGGACCTGCAGGCGCTCATCCGCCGGGTCATCCGGGCGCACAAGCGCATCATCTTCAACGGCAACGGCTACGACGATGCGTGGGTCACCGAGGCGGAAAGGCGCGGGCTTTTGAATCTGCGCACAACGCCGGAATGCCTGCCGTATTACCTGGCGGACAAAAACGTGGAGCTCTTCACGCGCCACCGCGTCTACACCCGGACGGAGATGGAGGCGCGCTATGAGATCCATCTGGAAAATTACTGCAAGGTGCTCAACATCGAGGCATTGACGATGCTGGACATGGCGCGGCGCAACATTCTCCCCGCCGTGAGCCGCTATATCCACGAGCTGAGCGACACGGCCTTGGCCGTGCAGTCGCTCACCACCTCGGCTGTCTGCGCGTTTGAGCAGGAGCAGATCGCGGAGATGTCCGGCCTGCTGTCAGATGCGTTTCGCAAGACCAAGACGCTGGACGCCGCGCTTTTCGGCACGAAATCCGTCACCGGGAGCCAGGCGCTTGCAAACTACTACCGTGACCGCGTGTTCACCGCCATGGCGGAGCTGCGCATCTCGGTCGATCAGCTGGAGACGATGACGCCCGCCGACGTCTGGCCGTTCCCGTCCTACGGGGATTTGCTGTTCAGCGTGAAGTAAAAAATCCGCATGCGCTCGATGACCGGCAGTCAGCGGCGCCGGCGGGGGATGAAAAAAAACCTGCCGCAAACGACCTTTCGTTTGCGGCAGGTCCCTTTTTGCTTTGTGCGGCGGCTAATTTCGCTCCGCCCGCTTCTCCCGGCCCATCAGATCGGTGACGATCCGTTTCGGGTCGGCCCCGTGGTTGATGATCGCGTCCGCCGCCATGACGATCGGCATGTCCACATCATACCGCTTCGCCAGCGTGACCGCCGCGGGCAGCGCGTTGATGCCCTCGACGACCATGCCGACCTGCCTGACCGCCTCCTCCGGCCGGCAGCCCCGGCCAATGAGATAGCCCGCGCGGTTGTTCCGGCTGTGCCTGCTTGTGGCGGTGACGATGAGATCACCCATGCCGGCAAGCCCGCTGAAGGTCTGCTCCGCGCAGCCGAGTTTGCGCCCCAGCCGCTCGATTTCCGCAAGGCCCCGCGTGATGAGCGCCGCTTTCGCGTTGTCTCCATAGCCCAGCCCCGCGGAGATCCCCGTGGTGAGCGCGATGATGTTCTTCAGCGCGCCGCACAGCTCCACGCCCTTGATATCGGTGTTCGTATAGACGCGCATGAACGCGGTCGTAAAGACATCCTGCACCAGTTCGGCCGCCGCGAGGTCTTCGCAGGCGGAGACGATCGCTGTCGGCATGTCCAGCGCGACCTCCTCCGCGTGCGTCGGCCCGGAGAGCGCCACGATTTTCACGCCGTCGTGCAGGCCGTCCGTCCGCAGCACATCCCGGATGACCTCCGACATGGTAAGCAGCGTGTCGGCCTCGATGCCCTTTGCCACATCCACGATGAGCTGCTCCGGCGCGACATGGGTCCGCGCCGCTTCCGTCACCGACCTGACGGCCACGGACGGAACGGCAAAGAGCAAAACGTCCTTCCCCGCGCAGACCCGCTGCAGGGAAGCGGTGAACGATATTTCGTCCGGAAGGCGCACGTCCGGGAGATTCTTATGAATGCGGGAAGCGGACAAATCCGCGACCTTGCTTTCCGTTGCCGACCACACGGTTACGGCGTGGCCGCTGTTGGACAGCATCCTCGCAAGCGCGATGCCCCAGGTGCCCGCGCCGATCACTCCCACCGAACGCAATGCATCCACCTCCAATGTTGTCATCATGGCTCAATCTTATAATATTTCATCCCTTTTGTCAACGCAAAAGGGATGAACGCATGTTTTGTGTTATCTTCTCGCCAGGACTTCCATCGCGCCCGCCAGCATCTGCGCGCACTCGGCGCGGGTGAGCGCGGCGCCGCTCTCCAGCCCGGCGGGGTAGACGCTGCACGCCGTGAGATTTGCCACGGCCTGGCTTGCCCACGCGGGGACAGCGTCGTCAGCCGCGGCTGCGGATGCGGGCGTGGTGCGCACGATCCGGTCCAGCAAAACGGCGGCCTCGGCGTGCGTGATGCCGCGCTGCGCGTCAAATACAACGGCCGTGCCGTTGGAATAGCCCTGCACGCTGCCGTTCATGACCGCGGTGGAGACATAGCTTTTCGACCAGGCGGGGATCTCCGCGTCGTCACCGAAGCCGGTCGTCATCACGCCCTCCAGCAGCGGCTCGCCCGTCAGCTCCATGCACAGCGCGAGAAACTCGCCGCGCTTCATCTCATCGTCGGGGGAGAAGAGATAGTTCCCGCCGATGCACTGCCCGACGCAGACGCCCTTTTCCGCCAGCAGCGTTGCGGCGTAAGCCTCCGGCCGGCCGGTCATGTCGCTGTAGGTGACAGCCGTCTGCTGCTTCCGGATGCGGATGATAACGGTCGCCTCCTGGGACTCGTTGCCGCTGCTGTCCACGGCCTTATAGCCGAAATAGTCGCGGCCGCGCTTCCCCTCGTTTGGCGTGTAAACGAACGATCCGTTTTCCTGCAGCTCCACCGTGCCTTTCATCGGCTCGGTCGTGAGCCTGAAGGTCACCGGCTCGTCCTCCGGGTCCGTTGCGGTGAGCTGTCCGCCGACGGGCACGCCGCGATACGTCTCCAGCTCAAAATTCTCCGCGATCGGCGCGTTGCTGATGCCGCCGTCGTCCGTCTCGGCATAGACAGGGGCGAACGATACGCACAGTGTCAGCGCGCAGACCGCCGCAAGCAATCTCTTTTTCATAGCAAAACCTCCATGCAAAGTCAGGATGTCCCTAGTTTGCACGGAGGTTTTTTGTTTATACGTGTCTTTGCTTATTCTGTTCGCAGCGCCACGACCGGATCCTTTTTCGCGGCGAGCCCGGAGGGAATCAGCCCGGCGATGAACGTCAGCACCATGCTGATGAGGATGAGCAAAATGCCACCGAGCCATGGCAGAATCGCGTTCAGATTGGGAATGCCCGTGAGATGGTGCACGATCAGATTGATCGGCAGGATCAGCAGCAGCGCCATCAGGATGCCGATAGCGCCGGCGGCAAAGCCCTCAATGAGCGTCTCGGCGTTGAATACCCTGGAAATATCCTGCTTGCTCGCGCCGATGGAGCGGAGGATGCCGATTTCCTTCGTGCGCTCCAGCACGGAAATGTAGGTGATGATGCCGATCATGATGGACGACACAACCAGCGAGACCGCCACGAATGCGATAAGGATGTAGCTGATCGCCTTGATGATCGTGGAAATGCTGCTCATGAGCAGCGCCACATAGTCGGTGTAGGAGATTTGATCGTCCTCGCTCACGCTGTCGTTGTATTTGTCGATGGCGTCGGCGATCCTGTCCTTGTCCTCGAAGGTGGAGGCATAGATGTTGATGGTGCTGGGGGAGCCGGGGTTTGCATAGCCGAGCTTCCGGAGATTCAGCTCATAGCTGCTTGCCGTCGCGTCGGAGGCCATAAACGTGTCGTAGATATAGATATACTGATCGTCCAGCAGCTTGAACGTGGACGCGAGCTCGTCGCCCGACATGCCGCCGTAGATCTGCTTCATCTGCTCCTTATACTGGTCTGCAATCGTTTCCCGGATCGTAACGCTTGCGTAGTTCATGAGCGTTTTGTCGTCCATCGCGTCGATCATTTCCGCGATTCGCTGCGCGTCGCCCTCCGGCGCGGAGGAGAGCGCCATCTCCCGGATGCTCTCGCGGTCCACGGTTTCCATTGCCTCCTTGACCGCGGCGTTCAGATAGGCGCTGGAGGGGGTCGCGAGCGTGTCAACCAGCACGCTTTTGCGCGCGTCGCCGCTCAGCGTTTCAAGGTATGCCTTGGCCTCCGCGATCTTGACGTCGCTCTCGGCGTCGGACGGCGCCGGGAACGGCTCGCCGGTGAACACATCGGTTTCAGGGTCTTCCAGCTGCCGGGCGACGATCTCCTGCTGCGCGGCGCGGTCGATGGCGAAGCGCGTGAGCGCGGCGGTGTAGCCGACGGAGCTGGTCACCGAGGCGGCGATGGTGTTCTCGCTTGCGCGCACGATGCCGACGATTTTGAGCGGGATGCCAACGTCGTCAGAATTGTAGAGCAGGCGCATCCCCTCGTCGGTTTCGGACAAATCCACATAGGTCCCCGTCTCGCTGTCATATTCGTAGTGCTCGGACGGGAGAATGACCTTGAACGTGAGGTCGCACAGCTCCTCATAGGACCAGCTCTGCTGCTGCAGATCGGTGCTCTCGCCGTCAACGGCGGACACCAGCGCCTGCGTCATCTCCTTTTGCGACATGAGACCGAGGGCGTAGAGCGTGAGATCAGAGATCTCGTTGTTGCGGTCCACGACGAGAACGACCTCGTCATAGGACTGCGGCCAATGGCCGTAGATCACATCATATTGATCCCTGACCATGTCGCTGATCAGTTCGCCGTCGTCATCGCCGGCGAGCATTTCCTGCCAGACGTCAAAGTTCGAGTAGAAGCTGTCCGTCATCGAAAAATAACTGCTGTAGTCCCCGCCGTACATGGAGGTCATCATGCTGTCGAGCATTTCGGTCACATCCGCCTTCACGACGGCGCCGTCCTCGTCGCGCGCGTAGACGGCGAACCCCATGTCGTATCCATACTGAACGTTGCTGATATATTCGTTCAGGTCGTTGTCCGGATTTTCCAGATAGGCCTTGAACGCGGCGAGATTGTTGACCTCCATATCCATGGAGGTGAAGGAATTCATCAGATCGGCCATGATCTGCATGGAATAGACGCGGTCCCGGTCATGCGTGACGGTCTGCGCCTTTTGCCCCGCGTCGGCGAGCATGGACACCATCGCGGAGAGATCGACCGCCTCCGCCTCGATGGTGAGCGGATAGGAGGACAGCGTGTCCTCCTGCACTTCGTCGATGTAATGCTGGATGCCGTTGGAGAGCGAAAGGATGAGCGCGATGCCGATGATGCCGATCGAGCCGGCAAACGCGGTCAGCAGCGTGCGGGTCTTCTTGGTCAGCAGATTGTTCAGCGACAGAGAGAGCGCCGTTTTAAAGCTCATGGAGGGCTTGGAGACGCTGTCCTGCGGTCTTGCCGGCGCGGCGCCGTCGGGGTGATACGGCGCGGTGTCGCCGATGATGCTGCCGTCGAGCAGCCGCACGATGCGCGTGGAATACCGCTCCGCCAGATCGGGGTTATGCGTGACCATGATGATGAGCTTATCCCTGGAAATCTCCTTGAGGATATCCATGATCTGCACGCTTGTTTCAGAGTCGAGCGCGCCGGTCGGCTCGTCGGCCAGCAAAATGTCCGGGTCGTTTACGAGCGCGCGGGCAATGGCGACGCGCTGCATCTGCCCGCCGGACATTTGATTCGGCACCTTGTCCAGCTGGTCGCCCAGCCCCACGCGCTCCAGCACGTCGATTGCGCGCTTTCTCCGCTCCGCCGGGGAAACGCCGGAGAGCGTGAGCGCCAGCTCTACGTTTGCCAGCACCGTCTGATGCGGGATCAGGTTATAGCTTTGAAACACAAACCCGATTGAGTGGTTGCGATAGCTGTCCCAATCCCGGTCGGTAAACTCCTTGGTGGATTTGCCGTTGATTACAAGGTCGCCGGAGGTATACCGGTCCAGTCCGCCGATGATGTTCAGCAGCGTCGTCTTTCCGCAGCCGGACTGTCCCAGCACGGCGACAAATTCACTCTCTCGAAAGGAGATGCTGAGCCCTCTCAGCGCATGGACGGTCGTACCGCCGGCGTCATAGTCTTTTACGATATTTTTCAGTTCCAGCATGGCTTTCGCTCCTTTGCCCTCCATCATAATATTTGGCGCTGACGCCGTCAAGAAATTTGCACGGTTTTTCCGTGAAGATTCACCGTTTGTTCATAAAACGACGGGCTTGCCGCAGGGCGAAAAATATGATAAAATCTAAAACCATGGAACAGAAATTTGAACAACAGTATATGGAAGCGCGCAGGCGTTTTATCGAGGCGGATTTTTCCCATCTCAATCCCATGCAGCGGCAGGCCGTGATGACGACGGAGGGCCCGCTGCTTCTGCTGGCCGGAGCCGGCAGCGGCAAGACGACCGTGCTCATCAACCGCATTGCGAATCTTCTGCAATATGGCAGCGCGTCCGATACGGACGAGCTGCCGGACGGCGCGACGGAGGAGGATCTGGCGCTGCTGAAGCGCTGCGCCGGAAGGCCGGACGATCCGGACTATCCCGCGGCGCAGGCGGCGGCGGCGTTCGGCCGGGTCGATCCGTGGCGCATCATCGCCATCACCTTTACGAATAAGGCGGCGGGGGAGCTGAAGGAGCGCCTGGAAAAGATGCTGGGACCGGAGGCAAACGACATCTGGGCCTCCACGTTCCACTCCGCCTGCGTTCGCATTTTGCGGCGCGACGCGGAGCGGCTGGGCTACCCGTCGAGCTTTACGATCTACGACACGTCGGACAGCCAATCGGTCATGAAGCACGTTCTGAAGGACATGGATCTGGATGAAAAGGCGTTTCCGCATCGCGCGGTGCTTGCGGAGATCAGCCGCGCGAAGGACGCGGAAATCACGCCGGAGACCTATCTGGCCCGCGCCCGTACGGCCGGCGACCTTCGCCGCACCCGGATCGGCGAGGCGTATGCCGAATACTGGAGACGGCTGTTCGCCGCCGGAGCGATGGATTTTGACGACCTCATTTACAACACCGTCCGCCTTCTGAGCGATTTTGACGAGGTGCGCGAATACTGGCAGCGCCGCTTTCAGTACGTGCTCATCGACGAATATCAGGACACGAACAACCTCCAATACCGGCTTGCCGCGCTCCTCGCGGACGGGTGGGGGAATATCTGCGTCGTCGGCGACGACGACCAAAGCATCTACAAATTCCGCGGCGCGACGATTGAAAACATTCTCAGCTTTGAGCAGCAGTATCAGCGCGCGCGCACCATCCGGCTGGAGCAGAATTACCGCAGCACCGGCCACATTCTGAGCGCCGCGAACCACGTTATTGCCAACAACGTCGGCCGGAAGGGGAAGACGCTCTGGACGACCGAGGACGCGGGCGACCCGCTTACGCTCTATGTCGCGCAAAACGAGCACGACGAGGCGCAGTACATTGCCATGAAGATCATGGAGGACTATGGCCGCGGCGAAAATTTCCGCGACCACGCGATCCTCTATCGCATGAACGCGCAGTCCAACCAGCTGGAATACGCCTTCAAGCGCAACGGCATCCCGTACCGCATCATCGGCGGCACGCGCTTTTTTGACCGCGCCGAGGTCAAGGACATGCTGGCGTATCTCTGCGTCATTCAGGCGCCGGAGGACGATCTGCGTCTCACGCGCATCATCAACAATCCTCCGCGCGGCATCGGCGCCAGGAGCGTGCAGACAGCGACGGAGCTTGCGCAGGCGAATGGGACAAGTCTCATGGACGTGGTGCGCCGGGCGGATGCATTTCCGGAGCTGCAGCGCGCGAGCCTCCGGCTGCGGCAGTTCGCGATTTTGATCGACGAGCTGCGCGCCGCGTCGGAGCAGGTGCCGCCGGACGCGCTGTATGACCTTGTGCTCGAGCGTACCGGCTATGTCCGCGCGCTGGAGGAGAAAAACACCGCCGAGGACACGGCGCGCATCGAGAACGTGCAGGAGCTGAAAACAAACATCGTGAACTATCTCCGCGAGACGGGGGATGGCACGCTCGCCGGCTTCCTTGACGAGGTCGCGCTTTACACGGATATTGACACCTATGACAGGGACGCCGACTGCGTCACGATGATGACCATGCACGCGGCAAAGGGGCTGGAGTTTCCAACGGTTTTTGTCATCGGCTGCGAGGAGGGGATCTTCCCCGGACTGCGCGCCATCGGCGAGCCGGACGAGATGGAGGAGGAGCGGCGGCTGTGCTACGTGGCGCTCACGCGCGCCAAGCGTCGGCTGCTTCTCACCTGCGCGCGCCAGCGCATGCTGTTCGGCCGCACGACGGCGAACCGAATCTCCCGCTTTGTGGACGAGATTCCGGAGGAAGACGTTGAAAAGCTGAATGTGCCGCGCGGTTACCGCTATTCCGACGAAACACGTGAGCAGCGGGAATATCGCGAGGTCGTATCGGGGACGCCGAGAAGCCGCGCGGTTTCCGCGCCCGCGAAGCCGGGCGCCACCGAAAGGCCCGCCCCGGCGTTTGCCCTGGGCGACCGCGTGCGTCACCGCGCGTTCGGCCTCGGGGAGATCACAAAGGTCTCGCCCATGGGCGGCGACGCGCTGCTGGAGATCGAGTTTGAATCAGTCGGCCTCAAGCGGCTGATGCTGCGCGCCGCCAGCCAGTACATGACGAAGGAAGCGTAACCAGCCTATGCAGTCATCACCCAAAAAGAAAGAGATGCTCGGCCGCGGCGCGCTGCTGCTCACGACGATGATCTGGGGCACGTCGTTTGTCATCATGAAGGACACCCTGGAGTCGGTGCCGACGCTGTGGCTGCTCGCCATTCGGTTTACCGGCGCGGCGGCGCTCATGGCGCTGTTCGGCGCGCGGCGGCTGAAAACAATCGATCGCGGCTATCTCCGAGGCGGTGTGCGGATGGGGGTTTGCCTGTTCGTCGCCTACATTCTGCAGACGTATGGTCTTGTCTATACCACACCGGGCAAAAATGCGTTTCTCACGGCGTCCTACTGCGTGCTCGTGCCGTTTCTCTGGTGGTTTTTCAACCGCCGCAGGCCAGACATTTATAACATCGCGGCGGCGGTGCTCTGCTTTGTCGGCATGGGGCTCGTCTCCGTGCAGACGGGCTTCACCATCGGCATTGGCGACGCGCTCACGATCTGCTGCGGGCTGTTCTATGCGCTGCATATCATCGCCACGGCAAAGGCGGCGGAGACGCGCGACCCGGTGCTTTTGTCCATGCTCCAGTTTGCCGTGGCGGCGGTGCTCTGCTGGATCATCGCGCCGGCCGTCTCGCCGTTTCCGAAGCAGGTGCCCGCCTCGGCGTGGTACAGCATTGCGTATCTGTGCGTCGTCTGCACCGGCGTCTGCTTTTTGCTGCAGACCGTGGGGCAGAAGTACACGCCGCCTTCGGCGGTGGCCGTCATCCTGACGCTGGAATCTGTGTTTGGAACGATCCTTTCCGTCCTCTTTTACCATGAGCGGCTCACGCTGCGCGTCGCGTCCGGCTTTGCGCTGATCTTTGTTGCCGTGCTGATTTCGGAGACAAAGCTGCGCTTCCTGCGGCGGGAAAAACAGGAGGAGCTGCCATGAGGCTCATTGCGCTGGATCTGGATGGAACGCTGCTGAATCGGGAGAAATCGGTTTCTCCGCGAAACCGCGCCGCGCTGCTTGCGGCGGCGGAGTTGGGGCACCACATCGTTCCCGCCACAGGCCGCGCGCTTCGGGCGATCCCGGAGCCGGTGCTCGCGCTGCCGTTTGTGCGCTATGTCATCTCCATCAACGGCGCGAACGTGGCCGACCTGCAAACGGGGCGGACGCTTCTCTGCGCGGAGATCCCAGGTCCTCGCGCGCTGGAGCTGCTGGATTTCGTCGCGCGCTACGACGCGATGTACGATTGCTATTGGCAAAATACCGGCTGGATTGACCGGGATTTTCTGGAGCGTGTCCGCGAGTATAATGCCGACGAGGAAGTGGTGCGCCTGATCCAGACGACGCGCACGCCGGTGGAAAACCTGCGTGCATTCATCTCGTCGCGCGCGGAGACCGTGCAGAAGGTGCAGCTTTGCTTTCACGATCTGCGCGCGCGCAGCGCTGCCGCGGATGAAATCGCCGCGCGGTTTCCCGACATTGCTGTGACATCGTCGTTCCGCAATAATCTGGAGCTGAACTGGAAGGACGCCAACAAGGGCAGCGCGCTGCGGTTTCTCGCGCGGCATCTTGGCCTTGCGCAGGCGGATACCATCGCCTTTGGGGACAGCAGCAACGATCTTTCCATGCTTGCCGCTGCCGGTACGAGCGTCGCCATGGGAAACGCCGCGCCGGAGGTGCGCGCGGTGTGCGACGCTGTCACGGAGACCAATGAAGAGGATGGCGTCGCGGTGTATTTGGAGCAAAATCTTCTGATCTGACGGCGATATACTGCCTTAGAGTTCGCCTTTATGCAGTGCAAAAACGCGGCGGGGATTGCCCGCCGCGTTTTGTGTGGTTTGAAGACGCCGATTGCCCCGCAGGGCAAACGGCACAGTGGACATTTACAGCCTTACAGCCATTCCTGCGCCCAAGCCGCAAGCTCCTTTCCGGAGGCGCTGGCGGCAAAGCGTTTTCCGTTTACGACCTTCGCTTCGGGAACGAGCTGCTGCATATTCTTTGCAGAGTCGCCCAGCGGACTCATTCCGGAGGTGGCGAAGGGGACCACCGTTTTTCCGGCGAAATCGCAGGACTCCAAAAACGTGTCAATGATACGCGGCTCCCGATACCACCAGATCGGAAAGCCCACGAAGATCGTGTCATAGGTGCACAGGTCCGGCGCCGCCGCGCGGATCGCCGGCCGGCTGGCGGGATCGTTCATTTCCAGAGAGCTCCGGCTCTTGCTGTTTGTCCAGTCCAGATCGGCCCGGGTATAGGGGGTTTCCGGTTCGATGGCGAAAAGGTCCGCGCCGATCTCTCCGGCCAGGCGTTCCGCCAGCTTTGCCGTTGTGCCGCCGGCGCTGAAATATGCGACCAATCCTTTTTTCATGATGATTTCCTCCTGTTATCATAGGCTGTTTGGGTTTGCGGGCCGAACGGACAGGAATTTTGTTCGTCGTCCCGGTAACAATCTTAGGCCATATGCGGGAATATTTCAATAGAAAATTCAGCTTTCGGGACAACCGCGGCGCAAAACCGGCATGGCGTCAAGCCATGCCGGCATTTTCAGTTTGTCAAAAAAGGCCTCGCAGAGTTCGCGCCCGGAGGCGCGAATCTGGTCAAGTCATTTTTGCCCCGCGGCTTCGCCGTGGGGCAAAAATACTTCTCGCAGAATGGATTGCCCTCCTATCGCGAATCGCATTCGCGAACGAGGGCAAGGAATGGAGCGCAATCTCCGCCTGGCGAAATTTGTTTTTCGACAGGCTCACAAAACCGGCATGGCTTCAAGCCATGCCGGTTTTGTGATTGTCGAGGATTTACTTCTTGATGTTTTCTTTGATGACTTCGCCCAGAATGGTCATGCCCTTGATGATTTTCTCTTCCGACATGCAGCTGTAATTCAGGCGGATGCAGTTGTTGTGGCCCTCGTCGGGGAAGAAGCCGTCGCCGGGGACATACGCAACGTTGCGCTTCAGGCACTCCTGCGCCATGACCTTCGTGTCGATATAGTCCGGCAGCTCGACCCATGTGAACAGACCGCCGTTCGGGTGGGTGAACTTGGCCTCGGGAGGGAACTCCTTTTCCATCGTCTGGACCATGACGTCGCGGCGCTTGCGATAGCAATCCTTGATCGCGGCGACATGCTCGTCGAGGTCATACATATCAATGAACTTGGAGACAACCAGCTGCGCCTCCGTGGAAGCCTGCAGCGCGGCGGCCTGCGCCATGAAGTTATACTTCTGCAGAATCTCGCCGTCCGCGCAGACCCAGCCCAGGCGATAGCCGGGCGCGAGGATCTTGGAGAATGTACCGAGGAACACAACGAGGCCCTTCGTGTCCATGCTCTTGAGCGCCGGCATATCGTCGCCCTCATAGCGGAGCTCGCCATACGGGTTGTCCTCTACGACGGGGATTTCGTACTTATTGACGATTTCCATGAATTTCTGGCGGCGATCCAGCGGCCAGGTGCGGCCGGACGGATTCTGGAAGTCGGGGATGACATAGATCATCTTGACGTTCTCAGTCGTGGCGAGGACCTTTTCCAGCTCCTCCATAATCATGCCGTTCTCGTCGGTGGGGATGGTTACAAAGGTCGGCTCACATGCCTTGAATGCATTCAGCGCGCCGAGATAGGACGGGCTTTCCAGAATGATGACGTCGCCGGGGTTGACGAACACGCGGGCGGAGTAATCCAGGCCCTGCTGGCTGCCGGAGGTGACGAGAATGTGAGAGGCGTCGGTCTTGATGTTGTTTTTGGCGCCCATGCGCGCGGCGATCTGCTCGCGGAAATGCAGGAAGCCGTCGGTGCTGCTGTACTGCAGCGCAACCTGACCCATTTCATCCATGACCGCATCGGTCGCAGCCTTCACCTTCTCAACCGGGAACAGCTCCGGCGCGGGCATTCCGCCTGCAAACGAGAGGACTTCGGGCTTGTTTGCCAGGGCGAGCAGCTCGCGAATCGCGGAGCCCTTTAGCAGATTCATTCTGCTGGAAAACTGAATCATGGTAATCTTCCTCCTTAAAATGCTGTAATGCCTGATGGAACATCAGGGCCCTCTGTGCTCATTAAAGCACAAATTTCCGATAAAGTAAACCACTTATACCAAAATTAAAAATCTTTATCGAAAACTTTGTGGAAATTGCAAAAAGTGATCCGCGCCAACGCGATATGCGGCCAATCGCGGGGATTCGCCCGGCTGTTCACAATTTTGCATCTAAATAAATTGAAATGGAAATATTATTTATTGACATAGTCTTATCAAACCGTTATGATATCCATGAGGTGCTGCAAAATGATTGGTACAACACTGAAACGGCTGTTGGAGGAGCGGGATATGACGGTCAGCGAGCTGGCGCGGCGGACGGATGTCTCCGCCCAGACGCTGTACAGCATCATTCGCCGCGACAATATGAAGATCGACTTTGACTTGCTGCTGCGCATCTGCGACATTCTGGCGGTCCCGCTGGAGACGTTCTGCGCGCAGAGCCATCTGCCGCAGCCGTCGCCGGAGGAGCAGCGATTTGTGCAGAAATTCCATACGCTGGACGCGCATGGCCGGGAAATCACGCTGACGGTGATGGATGCGGAGCTGCGGCGTCTGCAACGCGCGCTGCAGACAGAAAAGGAAGAGGTCGCGGCGGCCACAAAGATCATCCCGCTGTACGCCACGCCCGCGGCCGCGGGCTATGCCTCGCCCGCGTTTGGGGACGATTATGAGGACTATGAGGTGCAGGCAAATTCCGAGGCGGACTTCGCGGTGCGGATCGCGGGCGACAGTATGGAGCCCTATATTCAGGACGGATCCATTGCGCTTGTAAAGCGCGGCGCGACGATTCGCGACGGCGATGTGGGGCTCTTTTTTGTAGACGGCGACATGAAGTGCAAGCAGTATTGCCAGGACTACGTGGGCAATGTCTATCTTTTCTCCGCGAACCGAAAGCGCCGGGACGCGGACGTGGAGATCCCCGCAACCTCCGGCATTACGCTCTGCTGCTTTGGAAAGGTCCTGCTGGAGCAGCGGATCCCGTTGCCGATAAAGTAACAAATTTTTGCGCAAAGAAACGGCCGCCCGCAGCGATTGCATTCGCTGCGGGCGGCCTTGCTTTAGTTATACAGGAAGGAATAATCCACCGAGAGATCCGGGCCGGTAAACACGCCGTCCAGCTTGTTCATGACGCGCCGATATTCCTCCGAATCCTCGTCATACGGCGTCGGCCGGTAATCGTTGACGCCGTCCGTGCTGGACAGGCAGCAGGGGATGCAGGCATATCCATCCAGAACATAAGAGCCGTCCTTCTGCTCTGTGACCGTGACCTGCGCAATGGCAGTGTCGCGGTCGCGCGGCGCGGTGTTCCCGCCAAAGCTCCAGTTGCCGAGGCTGTAGAAGATATAGCCGCCGTTGTATTCCTCGATTCGCTGCAGAACGTGCGGATGCGTGCCGAACACGATGTTCGCGCCCGCGTCGATCGCGATATGCGCAAACGACTCCTGTGACGACGTGACCTGATAGCTGCCCTCCGTACCCCAATGCGGGGCAAAGATGAGAATGTCGGCGCCGGCCTCCTGCAGTGCGGCGATGCCGGTTTTGATATTATTCTCGCTCAGCCCTGTCCAGCCGGGGCAGTAGACACCGATCCGCAGGCCATGCTCCGTCGTGAACACCTGCGCGTCGCCGGGACCGACCCAGGACACACCCGCGTTGTCCAGCGCGCTCTCCGTGTCCAGAAGGCCCTGCTCGCCGAAGTCATAGGTGTGGTTGTTGCCAAGCGTTACGCACTCCACGCCGCCGTTTACGAGGATTTCCGCGTTCTCGGACGGGCCCTGGAAATAAAACAGAGCGGAGGACGTAAGCCGTTGATCGGAAAAAGCGCACTCCAGATTGGCGAGCGTAAACTCATCATCCGCAAAGTAGGAGCGCGTGCCGGAAAACGGCCAGGAAAGATCGTGATTGCGCAAAACCGAATCGTAGTCGCTGTTATACTGGCTGGAGGCGAGCGTACAGTCGCCCACCATGGAGATCACATAGGACTGCGGAACAAACGGCGTCGGCGTGATCGTCTCTCTCGCCGGCTCCGGCGTCGCCTGGGCGGCCTGGGTCTCCGGCAGCGTGAAGCTGCTGCTTGAAATGGCGTTTTGCAGCAAGACAGAAACGGCGATACCCAGCAGCAGCGCCAGGACCAGAAGAATGAGAAGGAAGGTTGTGGAACGTTTGCGTCTCATATGTATCACCTGCTTTTTGGCTATTATACCTGAGGCGGAGGAAAAAGTAAAGCGCCGGACTTGCCGTTGAACCGCAAGTGCGGTAAAATAGGACGCGGAATTCCTGCGGGAGAGGTGCATGATGGAACGGACTTACCCGATCGTGACGATTACAGACAAGGCGGCGCGCGCCCTGCGAAGCGGCCATCCGTGGGTATACGATGCGGAAATAACCGCCCTGAGCGGCGCGTGCGCGGACGGCGAGCTCGTGGACGTGCAGAGCCAAAGCGGGCACTGGCTTGGCGCGGGCTTTTATAACAGCGCGTCAAAGATTCGCGTCCGCATCCTTTCAAACAATAAAAATGACCGCTTTGACGCGGCGTTTTGGGAGCGGCGGCTGCGCTATGCCGTTGCATACCGAAAAACGGTGATGGGCGAGGATTTTGCGGCCTGCCGGCTGATTTTCGGCGAAGCGGACGGATTTCCAGGTTTGACGGTTGACCGCTTCGACACGGTGCTCGTCGCGCAGGTGCTGTCTCTGGGCATTGAGCGGCGCAAGGAGACGATTCTCGCAGCGCTGGTGCGGATTCTGCGCGAATATGGCCAGACGATCGAGGCCGTCTATGAGCGGAACGACGTGAAGCTGCGGGAAAAGGAGGGACTCCGGCAGGGAAAGGGGGTTCTCGCGCTGGAGGGGCTGCGCACGGATTTGAGCGGCCATGTGGAGATCACCGAAAATGGAATCCATTACAATGTGGATTACGTGAACGGCCAGAAAACGGGCTTCTTTCTGGATCAGAAATATAACCGCCTCGCTGTGGCGCGGCTCGCGCCGGGCCGGCGCGTGCTGGACTGTTTTACGCATACGGGTGCGTTCGGGCTCAACTGCGCCAGGGCCGGCGCGGAGCGGGTCGTCTCTGTGGACGTGTCGGCGGACGCATTGGAGCAGGCGCGCCGAAACGCGGCTCTCAGCGGCCTGGAAGGACGGGTAGAGTATTTGCAAAGCGACGTATTCGATCTGCTTACACAGCTGGCGGATCGGCCGCGCGGAGCCTTTGATCTGATTATCCTTGATCCGCCGGCGTTTACAAAGAGCAGCGCGACCGTGGCCGCGGCGATTCGCGGCTATAAGGAAATCAACCTCAAGGCGATGCGCATTCTGCCGCGCGGCGGATATCTCGCCACTTGCTCCTGCTCGCATTTCATGACGGATGATCGCTTTCGCGCCATGCTCGTGGACGCCGCGCGTGACGCGCAGGTATCGCTGCGGCAGATCGAGGCGCGCCAGCAGGGACCGGATCATCCGATTCTCTGGAGCGTCCCGGAGACGGAGTATTTGAAGTTTTACATGTTCCAAATTGTATAAAAAAGCACCTCTGATGCGCATGCATCAGAGGTGCTTTTTTATTTTGAATCAAAACAGGCCGCTGATGGTGAACAGACCGGCAAATACGGTGGAAACAACTGTCATCAGCTTGATGAGAATGTTGATGGACGGGCCGGAGGTATCCTTGAACGGATCGCCGACGGTGTCGCCGACGACCGCGGCCTTGTGCGCGTCGGAGCCCTTGCCGCCGTGGTTTCCTTCCTCGATATACTTCTTGGCGTTGTCCCATGCGCCGCCGGAGTTGGACATGAACATGGCCATCATAACACCGGTAATCAGCGCGCCGGCCAGCAGACCGGCCAGAGCCGCGGAGCCGAGAACGAGACCGACAAGCAGCGGAACGACGACCGCCATGATACCGGGGACGAGCATTTCCTTCAGCGCGGAGGTCGTGGAGATGGCGACGCAGGTCTTATAGTCCGGTTTCGCCTCGCCTTCCATGATGCCGGGGATCTCGCGGAACTGACGGCGAACCTCCTCGATCATGCTGTAAGCCGCCTTGGAGACGGAGTCCATCGTCATGGCGGAGAACACGAAGGGGAGCATGCCGCCGATCAGCAGGCCGATCACGACGTTGGGATCGGTCAGCGCAACGTCGCTCGCGGCCAGACCGGTCGCCTGCGCAAAGGAGACAAACAGCGCCAGCGCGGTGAGCGCGGCGGAGCCGATGGCAAAGCCCTTGCCCATGGCGGCGGTAGTGTTGCCGACCGCGTCGAGCTTATCGGTGATCTCGCGAACGGAGTGATCCAGCCCGCTCATCTCGGCGATGCCGCCGGCGTTATCGGCGATCGGGCCATAGGCATCGACCGCGACGGTGATGCCGGTGGTGGAGAGCATGCCGACAGCGGCAAGCGCGATGCCGTAAAGACCGGCGCAGCGATAGGCGACAAAAATGCCGACGCAAATCAGCACCACGGGAATCCACGTGGACATCATGCCGACCGCGATGCCGGAAATGATCGTGGTTGCGGAGCCGGTCTCAGACTGCTGCGCGATTTTCTTCACGAACTTATAATCGCCGGAGGTGTAGACCTCGGTGATGACGCCGATAATCAGGCCGACGATCAGGCCGGCGATAATCGCGGCGGCGCCGGCGAAGGAGCCGAGCATAGACTTGCTGAGAACGAGGGAAAGAATCACAACGAGCGCGGCGGACACATAAGAGCCCATCTTCAGCGCCTGATGCGGATTGGAGCCCTCCTTGCCGCGCACAAAGAACGTGGCGATCACGGAGGCGAGAATGCCGAACGCGGCAATCGCCAGCGGGTAAATAACGCTGTTGGCGCTCACGAGCGCGCCCAGCGTCATCGCGGAGATGACCGCGCCGACATAAGACTCAAAGAGGTCAGCGCCCATACCGGCAACGTCGCCGACATTGTCGCCAACATTGTCCGCAATGACAGCGGGGTTGCGGGGATCATCCTCGGGGATGCCGGCCTCGACCTTGCCGACAAGGTCGGCGCCGACGTCAGCCGCCTTGGTATAGATGCCGCCGCCGACACGTGCGAACAGCGCAATGGAGGAAGCGCCAAGCGAGAAGCCGAACAGAACGTCGGTGCTCTTGGTAATCAGATAGAGCACGCTGACACCGAGCAGCCCCAGACCGACGACGCACATACCCATGACGGAGCCGCCGGAGAACGCGATCGACAGCGCCCTGTTCATGCCGCTCTCCTTTGCGGCATTGGCGGTGCGGACGTTTGCCTTTGTGGCGACGTTCATGCCGATGTAACCGGCGAGGATCGAGAAAATCGCGCCGCACAGGAAACAGACGGCGGTGACCCAGTTGCGCAGACCGACGCCGATCAGCACGAACAGCACGGCAACGAAAATTGCCAGAATTCGATACTCCGCAAACAAGAACGCGCGCGCACCTTCACTGATGGACGCGGCGATCTCCTTCATGCGGTCGTTTCCTGCGTCAGCCCTGGAGACGTAAGCGATCTTGTAGGCTGCAAACAGCAGTGCGACCACTGCCATTATAGGTGCCAGATAAACCATGCTTTTTCACTCCTACTTTTTATCTTCTTAGCTTTGTCGAAAGCCTATATATTTTATACCACGAGGAGCCGAAAATCAATTTGAATTTGGCGGCTTTTCATGGTTTTTTTGCAATTCATCAAAATGAACGAATTTCTTAGCAGGATTGCCAGAATTCTGCACAAAAACGCACAACATTATGCATGAGAAAGGACGCCATCGGCAGGCGTCCTTTTCGTGTTCTTTGCGAGGTGCTGAAAGGCGTTGAGACGTTTGCGGTGTCAGGCCGTATGATGAATCCGTCTATCCACCCAGGATCCGAGCAGCAGCACGACCGCGCTCACAATGAGGCCGAACGCATTGGAGGGGAGGTCGGCGAGAGCGCCCGGCCGCAGCTGAGGCGCGTACTCCCAGAGCAGGCTTGCGGCCACGGTTATGACAATGCTCCACAGAGCCGCCTTTGCAGTGACAAAACGGGTGTACATCCCAAACAGCATGGGCATGAACGCCGATACGGCATAAAACAGGCCTGCAATATAAATGACACTGATTATATTATTGAAAAACAGGGAGAGGGCGAGGCTGAACAGGGCCGTGACGATCACGGCAAGTCTGGAAACCAAAAGCTCGGCCCTGTCGTCTGCTGCTTTTCCAACGGTTGGCTTCCACAGGTCGGTGGAAATCAGCGTTACGGTAGCGTGCAGGACCGATGTCCCGGTAGAGATCGTCGCCGCGAAAACCGAAGCCAATCCGAGACCCAGTAGGCCGTGGGGGAAATAGCGAATCATCATCTCCGGGAACACGGCGTTCGTATCCGAAATGTCGGGAAGCAGATATGTCGCGGAAATGCCAATCAGGCCCAGGGCGACCGAAATAATCAGATAAAATCCCGCAGTGAACAGTGCACCGAAGACGGCTGTGCCCTCGTCCTTGGCCGAGACCATGCGCTGGATGTAGTTTTGATTCGTGGCATAGCTCAGCGTACATAGCAGGATCCAGGACAGCGGCGTCCATGCGCCAAGCTGATCCAGCCTGAGAAAGCCCTCCGGCAGGGCGCGCGAGATGTTTGACAGTCCGCCGCCGGCACGCAGAGAGAATGCCGTAGTAAGCAACACGGAGATCACAATGATGATAAAAAGCGTCGCGTCCGTGTTTACCACTGCCCGCAGGCCGCCGCTGGTCAAAAACAGGACCAGCAGCATGCTGATAATCAGCGATACGCGAATGCTCAGTCCTGTGACCGTGCTCAAAACCGTACAGGAGACGGTAAACTGCACGGAGAGAGACGCGATGTTTGTGCAGACATGCATAAGAGACGTCAGATATTTGACGGCGGGGGAGTAGCGCCTGCCGAAGTAATCCGGCAGGGTTGCGCCGTCCATGCGATTGAATCTTCGGGAGAACAGCAGCCCGACAATCAGGAACGCGGGCGCGGCGGCCAGATTCCACCATATACCGCTCATGCCGCAGACATAACAGTAGCCGATTGCACCAATTAAACCGCTGCCGCCAAAATCGGTGGCCGCCATGGAGAGCCCGGCCTGAAGGCGGTTGATGCTCTTTCCGGCCATGAGAAACTCTGCGGAGGATTGATTGCGCTTTTTCCCGGAAAGCCATCCAATGAGAAGAACTACGGCAAGCGAGAGAAACAGCACCGTGTAATCAACCAAATACATACTCGTGCTCCTTCATATCTTTTTCGTTTAAAGCCCACTGCCCTTCCTCTCATGGAGGAGAGGAAGGGAGGAGCGCCATGTCAATTTACTCCGACAGGTTCTGCAGGATGGGATGCTTTTTCTCATATGCGCGCAGCAGCGCGGCACAGACGACCACCAGCGCCAGTCCAGCCAAAAACAGGATCAAAATATAGCGATATCCCTCGTTGCCATATTTGTCAATCCAGTTGCCGCACAGTGTGTACAACCACAGATCGGTGGAGTAGCCCACGGCAGAGCAGATGCCCATAGAGGTGCCCGTGATTTCCATCGGCATGCCCGCTTCGGGGATCGGCGTATAGAGTCCGGACCGGGAGAAGGCGAGCAGCGTAATCAAGAGCAGCGCCAGAATGATCGCAGTAACCATGGCGGAGGCCTGCTGCGGCAGCAGGAGCATGGCTAAAATCACCGCCGCCATACCGACCGCGCAGACGGTCAAAAATTTGGGTGTTTTCCATTTATCCAGCAGAAAGCCGCCCGCTGAGACAACCAGAATTCGAACGACGGATCGGTTCAGAATCGAAAAAGATGTTCCAAATTCTACGCTGGTACCGAACACGCTGGACAGATAGGGGTTTAGATAGCTGGTTCCGGTAATCAGAATGAACAGCCCCATTACGATAAACCCGTTCAGCCATGTCACGGGATGCGCCAGCGCTTTGCCCGCCATTTTCAGCTTGAAGCCGTTTTCCGATGCGCCCTTGCCGGCGTCCTCGATCAAGAACAGGATCAGCACGGCAACGATCACCAGAACACCCGCGTACAGGCTCGTGGCCACACGGAAGCTGCTGAGTTTGCCGAGCACCGCCAGCAGGCCATAGCTGGTGATCGCCCCTACGATCGCGTAGCTGAGCTCAAAGAAACTGAAAATCTTGCCCTCTTCGTTCTCGCCGGCGTGGGAGCGGATTAGCTTCAACAGCGCCGACCAGTGGATGAAGGTCGTCGAGATGCCAAAGCCCAGATAACATACCAGCAGCACGGCGTAGCCGCTGATGAAGCTCATGATGAAGCCGATGGCGGCGGTCATGAATGAGGAGACCAAAATCAGCTTTTTGGCGGAAAACTTGTCCGCCAGCAGACCGCCGAAGAGATAGCCCGGCGTAGCCGTGAGAGAGAACATGGTCATCAGAACGCCCGCCTGGGTGTTTGTCAGGCCAAATGCTTCGATAAACTGGCTGTAAAAGGTCGAACTCAGATACGGGAGGTTGTAGCACAGGCAGGAAAAAGTGAGCAGAAAGATCGTCCAGTAGCGTTTTCTTGTTTTCATGTGAATGCCCTCCTTAAAAGTACACTAATTTTTAAGATAAGTCCCTTCCTTGAACACATATTTCGGCAGCTGACACATGGCGCGCATGTCTTCGTCGGGCTTGCCGTCGATGACGACCAGGTCGGCATATTTGCCGGCCTTGACCGTGCCCAGGAGGTCATCCATGTGTAGAATTTTTGCGCTGTTGATGGTGGCTTGCCGCAGAATGCTTAAGTTGGAAATGCCCATTTCACTGCGTGCGGAGAACTCCAGTCCGGGGAACTTTTCGGCAAATGAGCGGTCAAGGTCGGTGCCAAAGCCCACCAGAACTCCGGCCTGCTCCGCCATTTGCGCACTGGCGATCATATGCACGACGGCGTCCTGTGCTTTGCGCATGAATTCATCCGCCACGCCGCCTTCATACATTCCCTTCGACACCGTATAAGCCACGGCGGTC
>CACWHX010000020.1 GCA_902760845.1 Oscillospiraceae bacterium | reverse complement strand
TTCAAAAGGCATGTAAATACGTAACAAATCACGTATTTATAAGAGAAACGGAACCATCTACGGCTCCGTTTCTGCATTTTCATGTGGCAAACTCGGGTCATATCACGATAATGCTTCCACCCCATAATATCCTCCCAGCCCTCTAACGACTAACGACTAACGACTACATACTAACGAAACCCCACCCTCAGCACAAACCTCGGCGTCCATTCGATCTCCATTGTGCCGCCGTTTTGCTCCACGGCGCTGCGCAGGGTGCGCAGCCCGCCCTGCTCCTGGATCGGCCCGTCAGGCGGCTGTCCGTCGTTCGTCAATTCAATGGTAACGGCATCGTCTCGCTGCACGGTGCGAATGGTCAGCGCGCTGCCGTGGGCGTGCTTGATGGTGTTTGTGAGGCAGGCGTGGATGGCCACGGCGGTGAGCCGCTCCAGCATGGGATCAGCGGGCAGCGCGCCGTCAAAGATCAGCTGCACATGCACCGCCCTGGCCGCGTTCATCAGTGCGTCCATCCGGCTTTCCGTCTGGGGCATTCCCGCCTCCCGCCGCAGGAGCGCCACCGTGTTCTTCCACAGGCGCACCAGCGACGCGCGGTCGCCGTCCTGGCGGGACAGATAGGCCCGCAGCGCCAGCAAGGAGCGCCCCACGTCGTCGTGGATGCGAATTTTCGTCGAGAGCATCTCCCGGTCCCGAATGATGGTGTCCATATTGCGGCTGTATTCCCGAATCTGCGCGTTCACGGCGGCGAGATGCTCGTTGCGCGCCTCCAGCTCCCGGTTTTTTTGATATTGCTCCGTTACGTCATAGGCGACGCACTCCCAGATATTCGCGCCGATGTCCGCCTGGCGCAGGTCCCACACGCTGCCGTCCGGAAGCCGCAGGTAGACGCTCCCGCTCTGCCGCCGCACCGCACACCCCGGCGCCAGGTCCCCCGCCTCCAGCCGGCGGCGCAGAGCCACCGTATCCAGCACGCCAGCGCCAAAGGCGGCGGTGCTGATGCGCTGCATCCGGGCGTTCACCAGCAGCGGGATCCCGCTTGCGGTGCTGTACAAAATCCCGTCCGGCATCTGATCCAGGCCCTCCTGCAGAGAGGCGGGCGTCAGCATAGAGCGGACGTACCGATCCAGCCGCAGCCAGAGCACCGCCGCGCACACGGCCAGCGCCGCCATCGCGGCAAGGACCATCCACACCGGAAGACGCTGGAACCAGAGCGCGAAATCCGGCATCGGCCCGCCCTGTACGCGGCGGACACAGACAGAATCGAAGCCCTGCATCCAGCACAGAGACGCGGCAAACAGGAGCAGGGACAGGGCGGAATATCCGCTTCCGGCTCTTGCGCCAATGGCCCGCACCAGAAGCAGCAAGCCGAACGCGGCGAGGAAAAACGCCGCGACGCCGAGGGCGCACATGGTGGAAAAGGAAAGGTCTACAATGCGCACTCCGCCGCGCCTCCTCTCTCCGCCCGCAGGGTGATGCACTCGCTTTCGTCCGACCACTCCGTCTGCAGGCGGACGCGCAAACGCGCGGTTTCGTCCCGGCCCCAATCGGCGGGCAGGGGCGCGCTGGGGCTGGCAAGCTCCAGATAGAAGCGCAGCTCGTTCCCGTCCGCGTGAAGCGTCGCCAGCACCGAGCCGACCCCCGGCAGCGCCGCCTCCAGCGCCGCTTCCAGGAGCGCGTGAATCAGCAGCGCCAACTCCGACGGCAGCGCGATTCCCGGCTCGATCTCCGCATGGCACGGGATCCCCAGCAGCCCCACATACTCCAGAGACTCCGAAATGGAGACGGCAAGCTCGTCCGTAGAGAGGACCGGCTCCTGATTCGCCAGCAGCAGCAGATTGGACCGGCGCTTCACATAGGCGTTCAGGACGCCGGCCGTCATCATCGCGCGGCGAAAATCCGCCTCCTCCTCCGGCAGATGCTCCAGCAGCTCGGAAAGGGCGTCCAGCTGGGGCTGGAGCTCCCCGGCGATTTGATCGTAGAGGCGGTTCTGCTCCGCCGTGCGGGCGCGGCTTTCCTCCAGCTTCGCGGCGGCGTCCAGCATGGCGTGCTCCTCCGCAAGCGCGTCCCCGACGTCCGCCAGCTCCCGATTCAGCCGGTTCAGCTCGCTGATGTCCTCCGTCCAATAGAAGTGGCCGCCCCGCACCGGGCGGCTTTTCAGCAGCGTACCGCCATCGTCCAGCAAAACCGGGGCGAGCGCCTCCGCCGCGCGCGTCTGCTCCCTCGTGGGGCATACGCCCGCCGGGGCGCGCAGCACGACGGAATAGGTCTTGTCCGTAAGCCCCGCCCGCAGCGACGAGGCGCGAAAAAACGATTCATGTCCAATGTTGGAGGGGATCATGTGGGTGAACACCAGCCCCTCCCAAAAGGCGATGAGCGCGAGACACGTAAACTCCGGCAGCTCGTACATGCGCTGCATCAGCGGCTTTGCCCCGAACAGGTGCGCCGCGTAGGACCCATAATAGGCGATTGCCGCCGCCGTCATCAGCAGCGGCAGCCACAGATATCGAAGAAAACGGCGCTTGGAGCACCTCTGAAACACCACGATCAGCGTGCCCAGCACACACAGGCTGGAAAACCCCGCCGCGGCATAATACAGCGGCCCATGGAGATAGCGCCTGCTCCAGTCGGCAAAGCCCGGCTGGAATCGAAACGCAAGCTGGTGAACATCGTTTGTGACGATGCCGAGCACCACGACCGCCGCAGGAATGTACAGCACCTTCCAGCGCCGGGAGACATCCGCGCCGTCCGTTTTTCCAATGTAAAGCGCGGCGAGGAACATCAGCAGCGGCAGCAGGACAATCGGGATATAGTACCCATACCACAGCTGCCGGGCGAGCGCTCCTTCCGAAGCGGTGAATTCGTACTTCACCAGTCGAAGCACGTCCCAAAAGATCATCAGCGCCGCGACGCACACCAGGATTCGGCGCATGTCCCGCTGCAGAAACCGCTGCCGAACGCTCTGCATCCAGACAAAATAGATCGCCAGGTAAAAGAGCGACAGGGCGCCCTGATAGACGTATCCCCCCCGCAGCAGCGTCGCGCGCAGAGCGCCCGCCGCCAGCACCAAAAGGCAGCACGCCAAAACAAGCCGCTTCGTTTTCCCGCCGACTGTCACGCCTGGCACCTCCTGATGCAGATTTGATACAGATTAGTTTTTTCCATCATAACACAGCACCGCTTCACTTGGCAACAGGGCATAGAAAACCCCTGGCGAAATTCCGCGGAATTTCGCCAGGGGTCCTGGAGCTAGTGATGTGACTCGAACACACGACCTGCTGATTACGAATTGCCGCACAAAACAGGTCGAGGAAAAACGAGCAGTAAAGAAAACCCAGTGTTTTCTATGGTTTCCGGCGTTTTTTCGGACGAGCAGCGACGAGAAGAAATAGCCCGTTTTCGGCTGCATAAGCGCCAAATAAGCGCCAAATGAACGCCAGCATTTTCCCGCCGGTCTGCCTCGCTTTCCTCCAGCTCCAAACAACACGCGAGCCACATCTTTGTTTATTGTAGCATATCCCACCAGAAAAGACAACACCTCACGAAAAGCCCGGCCGGCAGGCCAGCGAAATGGAAGGAGACAACACCATGATCAACGTCAAACTGCTGAAGGAATACATGAACAGAAACGAGACCTCGACCTTCACGGACCTCGCCGAGGAGGTCGGCACGGATCCGGCAGAACTGCGGGCATTTATCGCCGCGGCAGATATGCCGCTGAGCCTTGCCGAGCGGATCGCCACGGTCCTCGAGATCCCGAGCGCCGAGTGGCCGACTGTCTTTTTTGCAGATCCCGCCGCCTTGCAGCTGGGGGCCTCCGATTATAGCAGCCGGATCCCGCCGCTGGCCGAGGCCGAGATCCTTGACCGCTTCCAGAGCGAGGCCCTCGCCGGCGAGCATAATGCTCTCGACGAGCTGCTGGTCGCGTGGCAGTTCTCCCGCAGCTATCCAGACGCGACGCCGGCCCACCTGAAGCAGGCCGAAGAAATTGCCGCCGCAGCCATGCAGGTCGGCGCCGATGCAGAGGCCGCCGTCGCAGGCCTTGAGGATGCGGCCACGATGTACGGCTTCGCGCTGGGCGTCCAGTTCGCCGTCATGGCCATGAAGAACAGCGGCGCGATCTGGTCCGTGCTCCGGCATGAGCTCGGTGTCTGAGGGGGTGTACGAGATGCAGAGCAGTACGGAAACCTACATTGACGCCAGCCGGATCCCGCAGGAGCGGATCGAGGCCATGGCCAGCCCGGCCCTTGAGGCCGTCCGCAAGGCTTTCGAGGATCCGGCACTCGCTGCCGAGTTCAGAGCTTGGCAGCTTGCTCGCCAGCAGACGGGAACAGAGTGAAGCGTAGCGGCTCGGCCAAACTGGCCGGGCCGCCTTATTCTTGCGCTCTGCCTGCGGTGTTTGTGCTGACAATGCCGCTGCCGGCTGGCGTATAGCCGGAAAACAGAAAAAGCCCGGCCGGGGATCTCCCGGTCGGGCTTCACTTTGTTCTTGGCCGTTTTCCGGCCCTCTGGGCGCCTTTTGTCTGGGACGGCCGTTTGCCTCCCCGCCGCGCTGGGCTTAATTCTGGCCGCGCTGGCGGCCGTTTTAGAGCTTCTGGACGTAGTCGAGCGAGATTCAGCCGGCTTCGCTCTTGAGCTTGCCCCATTTCGAGGCGCCGGTGCTGCTGGTGTAGTGCGTGCTGCCGGTGAAGTCGACCGTGTCGCCGACCTTCAGGGTGGTCGCCGGTGTGGCGGGCGCCGGGTCCGGCCGCGGATCCTCGGCAGCGCCGACCGTGGCCGAGCAAGATCCATCTGGCACCGAGGCCCGCGGAAGGCAAAAAGAGCCCGCTCCCAGCTTTAGAGCTGAGGGCGGGCCTTTGTGCGTTTTGCTATGACTGCGGCGGGGATCAGCGCCGTGCTGCCGTGGTGCTTTCAGCGCTTTGCATAATTCCGGCCATGTGGCGCCAGTAGGGATCCCGACGTCAGTACTCGTCAGGGAAAAGGAAGGTGGTCGCGCTGCGATCCCATTCTGTTATGATCCAGATCTTAACGCCTGCGCAGGTGTAGGCTGCAAGAATCCGCTCGCCGTCTCTGACGCCTGCGTCATTCATGGCCCAGTCCTCGGGGCATACTTCGCCCCAGTCTCCGGCTTGATAGCGGAGGAAGGCCGCGGCCAGCGCCGCCCTGAATGCATCGTCCCGCTCCATGAGATCGGCGACGCCGCGAGTGGCCACGATCTGCCCGTATTCCATGCCGCTCACCACCGCCGCCGGCGCCGTTTCTTCCAGCGGCCGTTCCAGATCCGCAGGTCCTCCGGCTTCTCGGCATCGACCGGCACGATCCAGATCCGACCGACCTTGCCGGCGCCCTCGACGCGGCCCTGCTTGCAGAGCACGCAGACCCACGCCGAGGAGACGCCCCAGCGCTTGCCGGTCGCCTTCGTCGTAGTGTACTGTACCCATGCCATGAGCTCGCCCTCCCGCCTCTGATCCTTACTCTCTCATGGTATCACGCCGGCCGTGGCGTGGGGAAGGCGAACTGGGTGGGCGCCGTTGCGGACGTTCTGAGGCCCTTCAGGCGCCTCGCCGACAGGGCGGGCAAGTTCCCGTCGGCAGTGTCAGGCGCCGCTCAGCGGGCTACGCTGGCCACGCTGGAGCGCTTCAGGCCGCTCTCGGCCAATCTGGTACAATATAGGCGGCTGCCGTTTGCTTCGGGCTCCGGCAGACTATTCCGCAGGAGCTCCGGGGATCCCCCGGCTCTCCTCGGTGCCCTGCATGGTCCCCGCCTCCTGCTTTTCAGGAGGTCCGACCATGATTATCACGTCCCATTATGTCCTCAAGTACGACGAGGAGCGGCAGGCGATCCGCGTCCTCAGCTTCGAGGCCCAGAGCTGCCCCAGCTGCGGTGGCCAGCTCTCCGGCTATGACACGAGGCAACGGCACGTGATCGACGGCGCCGGTCTGGCCCGGTGGTACCTTTGCCGCCGGCTGCGCTGCCGATCCTGCGGCTCGCTGCACGTCGAGCTCCCCGACTTCATGACTGCGCGGCGCCATTACGAGGCCGACGTCATTCAGCAGGCCCGAGCAGGAGACCCCGCCGGCAGCTGCCCGGCCGACGACTCGACGATCCGGCGCTGGAAAAAGTGAGTACCCACCTGCTTTGCCTTCCGATTGTCCCGGATCCGCGGTACCCTTGGAGGGTACCGACACGGCATAGGAGGCAGCCATGAAAAAATCAGTCCTTAAAGCGATCGCCGCGATCTGCTCGGTCGCGGTTATCGGAGGAGTCGCCGGCTACGGCGGCTCTCGTCTGGCAAGCAGCAGCTCCGCGGATCTTCCGCAGGCGACCGCAGAGCTCCACCAGATGGCCCGCTCGGAGGGCATGACGGTCGCGGCCACGGGCGCGATCGCGATCCCGGGCTTCGACGTCATGAAATTCCGGGCAGGGCAGACCGTTCAGAGCGTCAGGCTATACAATCCCGAGGCGAACGCCTGCGCCTTCGTGGTTTCTATCATTCTCCCGTCCGGGAAGGAGATCTATCAGTCGGACCTGCTGAAGCCCGGCGACTCCGTCGACGAGATCGAGATCTCGGTCCCTCTGGACGCCGCGATCTACACGGCGTCAATCCTGCGCTACTCCTGCTACTCCCTCGACGAGGATCCGCAGGAGCTCAACGGCGCGGACTCACTTTTTACTCTGGAGGTCATACCATGAAAAAATCAGCGCTTTCTCTTGCCCTTTGCCTTGCCATGATCCTCTCGCTGGCTATGCCGGCTCTCGCTGCCGATCAGACCGAGGCCTCGACCGTCGTGACGCTGACAGTGGAGGAGACGCCCGCCTCGGTGCCGTCCTCCCACAGCGACGACGATGACAGCACGCCAGTCGTCAATACGCCGAAGTATGAGGCCTCGATCCCGGTGGGCTTCTCACTGGATGACGGTGACTACTTTCAGATCGGCCTCACGGTGAACACGCTCAGCGAGAGGCAGGAGCTCCACGTCACGATCGACTACGATCGGACCTTTGCGAACGACGGCTACTTCTATCTGTTCAACACTTCAGACGCCAGCCAGAAGATCCCGTGCTCGGTATATCGCGGGTACCCGACGACCGACTACTGGGACGTGATCGCCGACTCTGGCGCCGCTCTGGCTGCCACCTTCACGCAGGGCTCCGGCCTCTCTCCCGATATGTATGGCGCCCTGAAGATTGTGACCGCCGGATCCGCGAGTTCGGCCGGTACCTACTCCGGGACGATTTACTTCACGATCGAGGTCGTCGACTTCTGACAGCACACGCCGCGTCGGTACATACGCGGGGCCCTCGGGGATTTTTCCCGGGGGCTTTCTGCATAAAAGAGGACGAGCCGATCCACTGATGCGGATCGACTCACCGTGACTTTGAACTCAGGGGCGCAGCTTCCCCTTTATCCCGTATATTATAGCACCAGACCGACGCCGCTGCAACACAAAAAAATGAGGCCTCTGGCCTGCTTTGGCGCATTTTTGACCGCTCTGGAGGCGATGACGCTGCCGCCGGCGAACTGCGGGTCGTCTGGGATCCTCCCAGTCGCTCCAGACGGGCCTTTTTTCGGGATTTTTGGCCAGTGCGGGCGGCCTCTGGCCACTTTTCCCGCTCACGTGGTCCAGATCGGAGCCGTTGCCGGCGGGCATGGAAAAGGCGAGCCCTGAGCGGGCCCGCCTTCATGGAGAACATCGGCAGGATCGCGCTGGCCCGTGCCGTGCGCTCTCATTATAGGGCAGCAGCGAGGAAAAATCAAGCCCGAGCGGGCGTGGCGTGCTACTCGTCGTCCTCCTGATCGAAGTCTGCCCGCCAGCCTTCCCGATCCTGTACCCGCTCTCTGTATTTTTCGGGATCGTACTTGTAGGCCGCGAGCTCCTCGAGGATCCGATGACACTCTGCTTCTATGCGGATCGAGGCCTCTGGCGCCGTTCTGATTATAGACAGATCTGCGGCCAGCAGTCTCGGAAGCGCGTTCAGCTTTTCTGTGATCGTCTGGATTAAGTCCTCGGTGAAGGCCTCCACAAGGGCGGCGTCGTGATACTTTGCCCGCAGTTCCTTGACATGGAGCTTCGCGACTGCTGCCTTACTTTCGGCGAGATCGGCCTCAGCCTTTGCCTTGGTTTCATCCCACGGCGACGCTGCTGCCTGCCGCTCTCGTTCCACGGCCTGATCGGTGAGGAACTTGACGTAGGCCTTCACGCTCTTGACAACCTGATAGCGGTCACCGGCTGGCGTGCGGTACTTTTTCAGGATCCCGCGGCGCGTGAGCTCCTGAGCCCAGCGCGTCGTAATGTCGAGCAGGCTGGCGAGATCCTTCTGCCTGATATAGCCGGGCGTCTCTGCCGGCAAGTCCTTCTTTGGTGTGCTCATGATGTGGTCCTCCTTTAGCCCGCCGAAGCGAAGTCGGGCGAATTTCCCCCGGGAAAAATTTTCACGAGGTCCGGCGAAGTGCTGCGGCTTTCAGGAGCGAGACCTCTGTGCTCCGGCAGGCTCTTTTTTCTGTGCTTTTTGCTGTCTTTTCGGCTGGGTTTCTGGGTGGTTTTGGAGTTCCCGGCGAAGCGAAGCCGGTCAAAAAATTCTCCGGCGTCTGGCGCTTTTTTGGGCTCGCCAGCACCGCAGGGGAAAAATCCCCCAGAAGGACCCGTAGAAAATTACCGGCAGGCCATCCCAATTCGCCGCTACTGCGCTCCCCGGTGTGCTGAGGCGTTGCACTTCGACCGCCAGACTGGGCTTACTCGTCGCAATTCTCGCGGCGCTGGAGCCCTTTTCCCAGAGTTGGCCCTGCTGCCCGAACTGCCGCTCCTCCTTCAAGCTCTGGCCATGTGGCCACGCCCGCCCCTGCTGTCGGCCTTTGTCCGTTGGACGTCCGCGTGACATCCTGCGGACGTCGCAAGGGCTGACGGCGGCGCCGGTGTGGCATTGGCGCTTTGGCTGCTATGCGTGGCGCCGGTCACTTGATCTTGCTCATGTGGTAGTCGAGCCGCTTGCTGAGGAGCTCGGTAAGACGCCTCTCAAGTTCAGGCTGGACGTCTCTTTCGTTTTTGATCATTTGAGGCACCGACACGGTCCTCACCGAGTACGCAAGGTCCCGGCCTTCGATCCGTCTCTGGAATGGAATGTTCTGGCCGTAGCCGTTGGGCGCGAGGAATGGCGGCTTCGCAAGGTTAGGCTTTCCTTCGAGCGTCTGCTTCGTTCCCTTCTTGATCTCGTACTTGATCTTGTATTTCTTGGCAGGCATCGGCGGCACTTTCGGCGTCATGCCGAAGTGTGTCGGCGTCAGCACGCGACCACGGTAGACAAGGGCAAGGCTTTCGAGCCTCTCGCCGACAACCTTCACCGACGTCGCCTTCTTTGTGCTTTTGCTCGACGTCTTTGAGGCAGGCGTGATTTCCGACTTTTTGATGTTGAAGGTCTCGGTCACGGCCGATGCCACGGCACCGGGCGCCCTGCTTTTCATGTCCAAAATTGTGCGGCTGATAGCCTTCTCATACTCCTTTTGCCTCCGTTGGAGCGCCTTTACAACATCTTCCCCGTGAAACGAGAGCTTGATCATTTCCGTTTTTGGCATTTCTTTCACCTCCCTCCGGCTCTATGCCTCAGAATAGCGCCAGCTGCTTCCCGTATTTGGCCCGGCCGTTCTCACACGGCGCGTCGCCCTCTTTCTGGTAGTACGGCCAGCCGCCGCATAGATGGGCGCCGGTGCTCGTGGTCCCGTGGCGTCGGTCGCAGTTCACGCAGCTCTCCGGCGCGGTCCATGTCCTCGGCGCGTAGTCCCGGCAGGCTGGGCTCTGATCGTAGACCCGGACCCTTGTGCCGGTCCTTGGGTAACCGCAGATCGCGCCCTCCGATCGGTTGAGGCAGAGCGTCGGCCGGTACCATGTCTTTCCGTCGTCCTTGGTGGCCCAGTCTCCGAGGACAGGCCGATCATAGTCCCCGAAGTGGTCGCAGCTGCCGCAGGTCGGCAGCTCTGGCGTCACGGCCTGCGGGATCCCGGTGTTGCTCATGGTGCCGCCTCCTCTGCTGCATTTGCGAAGCTCTGGAGGGCCGTGCCGTGCTTCCTGAAGGTCTGCCGCAGGTAGTAGTCGGCTTTTTCTCCGAAGTCGTCGCGGCGGCCATAGAGGGCGGCGCTGACAGCTGGCCACTTGGCGCCGTCGAGGTACCGCAGCTGGATGATGGCGCGCTCGTCGGCGTGCTTCATGCCGTCGGCGATGGCCTTGATCTCTGCATACCGGCGCCGCTCCTCTGCGATGTCGGCCTCGAGCTCTTTCTTCAGGTCGACGAGGCGAGCGATTTTATCGGCCATGCGGTCGCCCTCGTAGCCGGGTGTCCTCAGCAGTTCCTCGAGCCTTTGGTCTCCGATGCTACGGATCTGCTGCTCAAGGTGTTCAATCCGTGCGGTCTTGTAGTCGAGACCAGCGCGAAAACTCCTGAAGTCTGTCAGCGCTTTGGCGGCTTCCGATTCTTTCTTGATTTTACTCATGCTGATGCCCCTCCTCCGGGTTTTCATCCCGCTCGGATCTTTGCAGCGCCAGCCTCTCAAGATCGGAAAAACGGATCTCAGACGATCCGCTACTTCGCGTGACGGTAGCCTTCCCGAGATCGTCGAGCCTGATCACAGCCCGCTCGATTGCGCTGCCTCGGTTGCGAAAATTCTTCAGCCCAGCCCGGAAGGAATATTTTTCTATGATCTCCCGCCGGTACGCTTCCAGAGCTTTCGACTTGCGCAGTCGGCCGAGGGCGGCGCTTTCGTCCTGCCGGATCCTCTCGGCGCTGACGCCTTCAGCTGCGGCGACCTGTTCCAGCGTTTGGCCGCCGTAGTACCTCGCCCGGACTACGGCCTCTTGGCGTGTCGTCAGCTCTGCGAGACCGTCCTCAATGTCAGCGTGAAGTTTCTCGATGTATTCGCGATGGTCGACTTCCTCGAAGGGGACGGCGCTCTCTGGATCCTCGAGGAAGTAGCCGAGGGTATGGTCGTCTTTATCATCGCCGGAAATTGGCGCGTCGAGGCTGCTGGCACCATTGAGCGGCTCGTCATAAACTCGTGATGTTTTGAGCCCGAGTGCTTTGTTGACGGCGTTCTTGACATGGAAGCGGAGGTAGCTGCTGAACATGAAGTCAGCCGCGGGATCATACGCCTGCACGGCCTTCAGCAGGGCAAAATAGCATTCTTGCCTCAGATCCTCAGCGGTCACGCCGGCGCTGAGTGCTCTCTCTGCCTTCCCACCGATCAACTCGCGCCACACGAGCTTTTCTAGCAGTCGGACGCAGTTATCCCACAAGTCGCCCATGAGCTCAATCTCCCCGGCCTTGATCCTGAGCGCGAGTTCCTCGTTGGTTGGACGTGCTGCCGGCTGCTCGGTCATGTCGCTCATGTTCCACCTACTTCCTTTCCCGCCGCCGCGGTGTATTATGCACGAATTGGGAGGGCCCACTCTGGGCCGCTCCCTTTTCGTGTGTGTTGGCTATTGCTCCGGCGTGCTGCCGGTTCCGCTGACGATGCCTTCTGCGCCGTCCTCGACCGCCGTCGGCGTGGGCTCAGCTGCGGGCTGGCCGACCGGCCTGAGTAGGTCGACCTCAGTGCTGTTGGCCAGTAGCAGGACCGGCCTCATTGAGTTCAGACTCGTCGCTTTTTCACTGGCTGAGAACGAGCCGTCGCTCAGGATCTTGCAGATCCTCGAGAGATCGCACTCAGAGTTTCGTGTCAGCAGCCACCAGTCATATCGCACGTCGGGGATGATGTCGCGGTAACGGCGGTACTGTTCAATCGTCAGCAGGCCGATCCGTTCCTCCGTCTGGATCCCGAAGCTCCCGTCGATGGCGGTCAGGTCCAGCTTCATCGGCAGGATCTTCCCAGCCTGTTCCCCGGCCGCTCTCAAGAGTCCGACGAGGATTTGGTTGACCAACTTCCAGCGGACATCGCTTGTCCTCCAGTCTGCGGGATCTTCGACCGGCTTCTTGTGGTTCGCGGTGAAGGCTATCCCGATCTCGCGGTCTCCCTTGCTCGCCTTGTAGTACTTATGGATCCCCTGCATGATTACGAGGACGCCGACGTCAAGGTGCTCGAGCACGGTCCAGCGATGGCCGGCGAAGCCGACGATGTCGCCCGGCTCGGTTTCTGTTGCCTGAATACTGCCGGCTTCTCCATATAGGCCGAGGCGGCTCAACGCCCAGAGCAGTTCGGTCTCCTCGGCTTTGGTGAAGATTTGCCGGGCGAGCATATTGCTGATCAAGAACTTGAGATCCTGCCGGGCTCTCGCGTATTTATAGGCGCGTGCCTTCGTGATCGCACTTTGTGCGTTATCCATGGTCCCCTCCTTCTGGCTCAGTGTCCCGGGTTCTCGCTTCTGAAGATGGCCAGCGCGTCGGCGACGCTCTGCTCCTCCTCAGTTGAGGACGAGGCCGCCTTACCGCCGCCGGCCTTCCTCTGGGCCTCGAGCTTCTTGAACAGATCGAGGGCTCCGTTGACGGCCCGCCGCTCCTCTGTGCTGGCCGGATCTCTGGAGGGCCAGATGTCCCGGCCGATCTCCCGGCTGAACTCGGCGCCCGTGCTGTCGGCCGTGGTCGGTGCCTCGGTGGCCTGCTGCGGCGCTGTCGGGTTCCAGCCTTCAGGGTGCCGGCCCTGATTGAACAGGCCCGCGGCCGCTTTGGCGGTCTGCTCGGCGCTGAGCTCCGGCTTTGCGGCGCTCTTGGCGCCGCCGGTGCTGCGTGACGCCGCCGCGGGCAGTTGGGCCTTGGGTGCCGGCGTCATGCTGTCGGGGCCGCCGAGGATCTGCCGCAGTGCGAGCGGGCACTTGCCCGATCTGATCGCCTGAAGGTAGAGGCTGGGGGTGATTCCGACCACTCGGCAGGCCTGAAAAAGGCGGTCGAGCTCCTCGGTGCCGGTCTCGCTGGGGCCGTTCTCAATGAAATTGACGAGCAGCTGGCGCGCTGCCTCTCTGCGTTCCTCCGTGTTAGGCATGATCGGTGCCTCCTCTCAGGCCTCGAACTTAATGACGGCCTCGGTGTCATCGTCAAAAACTATCGAGGTGATGGTGCCGTGCTCTCCGCTGGGAGTGAAACAGGTACCAAACTTTTCCGTAATGATGCTGCCGTTCTCGTTCTTCTTGGTGACGCGGTGCTCTGAGCCGCCGCTCGTTGTGATGGTGACGCCGGCGGGCTCCTTGGTGTAGATGATGACATGGCTCAGCACCTTGCAGCTCGTGAGCTTCGGGACGATGTTTTCGCCGGCTTTGGCGGTGATGGTTTCCTTGTCCATGGTTTCAGTCTCCTCCTGTGTTTCTGATTATTTCGTAAGGCTACGGCCGGCCGGAGTGGCCTCAATGCCTCTCGCGATGCCGACGATAAAACGGCACTTTGCGTCGACGTCGTTTCCTCCGCAGGCGTGGCCGGTGACATCGATCGGGCCGTGGGCGGCCTCATAGATGGCCATGACCTTCAGCGCATCACGGCTCATGTGATGCGTGAGGTTGCGGCACGTCCAGATCTGGGAGTCGAGATCCTTCCGCTCCTGTGTCAGGGCTTCGATCTCGCGGTCAATCTCGCTCTGGCGGACTCTGGCGGCCTCGCTGTCTGCTCCAGCCTGCTCGATCACGGCACGCAGAGCAGCGACGGCAGCGTCAGCCGCGTCGGCGTCAGGAATCGGGGCGACGTCGCTGAGCGACTCGATCACGAGCCTCTGATCGTCAAGCCTTCGGCCCGTGTCGAGCAGAGTCTCCCGCTCCTTCTTGGCGTCCTTGCCGGCAGCCACGGCCACGCGCAGCTCGTCGACCGCCTTGGCGTGCTCCTGCTCCAGCCGTTCGAGCTCGTCGTGAGCGTGTTGGAGCTCCGTGCCGGTGGCCCGGTCCTTTACCTTGGCGCCCTCCTCGGCTGCCGTGATCGCCATGCTCAGGGCGTCGACCTTCTTGGTAAGTTCTCTGGTCATGATGCCGTCCTCCTTCTTAGGCTTCGATCGCGGTGTCGATCAGGATACCGCCGTTGCGCAGCGCTTCCTTGTCGGCCGCGGTCATGGTGTAGCCGGTGGCCACGATCAGCCTGCCGGCGTTCAGCTTGCCGGTGCGGTACGCGATGGCGGTGACGTCGGCAGAGGTACCGACCTCGACGTCGTCGCAGAGGACGCAGTTGGCGGTGAGGGTCTCGTTGCTGCCAGCGGTGGTGCCGAGGACGACGCACTTGCCGTCGCCGCCGCTGCCAGTAGACAGGGATAGGACGGTGCCGCGCTTCAGTGTGGCAGCCGCGCCGAGCTTGCGGATGGTGACGGAAAACACGTCAGCGACGGGCTTGTTGCCGACGATCAGGCCGTCATAGTCAGGGGTGTTCAGGGTCTCGTCGAGTCTCTTGCTCATGATGGTATTCCTCCTTGTTTTCTCCGGCCGGTGGCCGGTGGTTTGTGGTGTTGTGGCTGCCCTCATTCCTCGGGCAGGGCTTCTGGATCCTCGCGGGGCACCAGCTTCCGGGCGATGGCGATGATCGTCAGGACGATCTCGGCGACGGTGGCCACGAGGGCGATGACGTCGGCGATCTTGCTGATTTTTCTCATGAGGGCCGCCTCCTTTCCTCGGTAGTGCCGGACCTGCCGGCGAGCTCGTGCATGGCCTTCGGCCTGCTGCCGGTCTGATCTCTGGCCCGGTACTGCGGCGGCTTTGCCTGCGGCTGCTCGGCGTCCACGCAGTCGCAGCGCTCGCAGGGATCCAGAGCGGCGCCGCAGCTGGGGCAGATACGGAAATATGGCACGGTTTCACCTTCTCTCTGTCGAGGCTGCCTGCCTTTGCGGCGGGGCGAAAAGCCCGGCCTCGCCGTGGGCGTGGTATCTGTGTTTCAGCGTCTCGTATGAAAAGCCCGAGGCCTTGACGGCCTGCTTCAGTGTCATGCTCTGGCCGCCATAGGTGACGACGATGCAGCTGCGCCGGTTATTGGCCTGTTGCTCCATGGTCGCCCAGCGACAGTTCTCCGGCGTATAGTCGCCGTCATTGTCCTCGCGGTCGATCGTGAGGCCTTGCCGGTACCCGCTCTTAATCGCCCAGCCAGAGAAAGCGTCGAAGCTCTCAAGCCATTCCGTGCAGACGCGGATCCCACGGCCGCCGTAAGCGCTCCAGTTCATGTGTCTCGGATCCGTGCAGCGGGCGATCATGTTCTGCCAGACGTGGCGCAGTAGTCTCCCGCTGTGGGCTTTCGCCCATGCTGCGCAGCCCGACCGGCAGTACCGGGCGCCGCCGTGGATGATCGTCGTCTCCTTGGCGAGGAAGTACTCGCCGCAGGCGCAGCGGCAGAGGATGATCGGGATCCGCTTTCCTTCCCGTTCGCGGCCGACCTTTCCGATCACGCGCCGGCCGGTGACGATCCGCTCCATGCCCTTGCAAGCGATTGACTCGAAGTATGAGCAGACGGCGCCTTCCGGCAGCGGCGGGGCGCTGGGAGCCTTCCGCTGAATGCCGGCGAGGTCGACGCAGGCCGCCGGGCCGAGGTCAATGCCGTTGACCAGAGCCCGCGCTCTGAGGTATTCGTCGATCATGGTCAGGAGCTTCAACTTTCCCCACGCGAAGGGCTCGGTAATACTGCCGGCCTCGAGCTTCTGGAGCACGTCGTCGAGCCGGCGATCGTTTTCCTCATGCAGATCCTTCAGCAGGGCAGCGCTCTCGCCCTCAAGCCGGACGACGGCTCCGAGGCCGTAGCCGGTCTCTCGCTGGACGATGGCCCGCTTCATGATCTCGTTGTATGTGTGCGCGATGTTCTCCATGGCGTTCTCCTCGTTATTCTTTGAAGCCTGCGGTGTATTGACTGATCTGCTGTGGCCTATGTTCGCCGTTTTCTCTCGGACCGTAGTTGCCCTCGGCGATCTTGATCCAGTTTGCAGGCTTCAGGATCCAGTCGAACGATGCTTGCCACTGGCGGTCGTTGTCCCCCTTCATGAAGGGGCTGGCTTCGGTAGCCTTAAATATTTCCCGGAAGGCCTCAAGGCTGCCGACCTCAAGCCAGCGGGCGCCTATCGCCTTCCGGCGGCCGTTGGTGACTTCTTTCACCTTTGGGAAGCTGACGCAGATCGTGTTAAACAGCTCGACGATCTCCTCATAGGGGCAGGGGGCTCGGCGCTCAAAGCCGGCAGCCTTCTCGTGTTCGTCTGGTTCTGTTTGGTCCTGTTCTGTTAGGTTAGGTACTGTAGGAGCGTGACTCACGCGTGAGTCACGCGTGACGTCGGCGTGACAATCTGCCGGCGCCGCTTTTTTCTTGCCTCGGTGGCGTTGCTGGCGAAGGCGATCCTGCTCTCGCTTGGCCTCACGCTGCTCCATGAGCCGGCCGACGTATTCATACCAGTCGTGGATCTGAAGCCCGTCCGGGCCGTCATCGATCCAGCCGGCGCCCCTGAGCGCGGCCAGCAGGTCCTCGGACGAGCCCTTCCAGCGGGCAGCACGGGCAAGATCGTCGGCGTCATACCGGGCGAGAGATCCGTCGGGGGCGTAGTCCAGCGCCCACCACCAGAGCCTCATGAGGATTCCGATCGGGATGTTGTCGTCGTCGACTTTTAGCAGCTTCGCGAGTTTATAGACCTTCGGATGATCCCCGAGCTCTTGGTGCGCTTCGATCCATGCCACGGTGTTCGCCTCCTTTCGCTTTGTTCATGGCGCCCTCCTCTCAGGCGTGGATCCGTCGGATCCCGCCGCAGACGTCGATCTCCTCCTCGAGATCCTGCTCGCCTTCTGCCGGGCCGTTCTCGAGGTAGTCGAGCAGATCGTCATAATTAAACAGGCGCCGGCGGCCGACCTTCCGGGACGGAATCGCGCCAGTTGCGAGCAGCCGCTTCAGCATATACGCCGTGACCTGCGTGTCGGGATCCTCTGCTCTGAGCTGGGCGAGGGCCGACTCTGTGTATCTCATGCGAGGGACTGGGCGGCCTTTTCTTGTATTCTCCATGCTGTGATCCTCCTCGCGCTCAGGAAATAGCAAAAAGCTCGGTTACGGGCTTCCCGAGTGCGTCCGCGATGCGCTTGGCGGTCGTCGGCGAAGTCGAGACGCCGCGCTCGATCCCACTGATAGTCGCCTTGTTGACTTTAATCTGTTTGGCCAGATCTGAGACGGTCCAGCCCTGCTCGAGGCGGGCCGCCTTGATGACCTCGACGTTTCCTTTGACCATGATGTTCTCCTTTCGTTCAGTTTTGGGAGGAGCACAAGAAAACCGCTGAGCGGACGCACTTCTCCCAGTGTCGGGAAAAATCGTCTGCTCAGCGGTCATAAATTCGGCCACCGCGACCTCTCGATCGCAGCGGAAAACCTGAGCCTGATGGACGGCAAGCGCCGCCCTGAATAGCAGATAAACGTCGGTGCAGCCCCCCGGCTGACCTGTGGACAGTATATCACCGCCTTTTTACTTTGTCAAATATTTTTTGATTTATTTTAACATTTTTTCTTGACGAATACAGATAACCGCGTTATAATGGCACCGTTCCTTAAATCAAACGCAGCCCGCAATGGCCCGAAACAGGAAGGAGAAGCCCGTGAAAAGGATAAAGTGCATGAACGGATACGCGATCTATGAAGCAGCTGCCCGAGACGTCGACAAGTACGGCTACGAGGCGGGCTGCTTCTATGTGTTTTTCTCGAGCGACGTCCGCGACTTCGGGATCGCGAACAGTGACCCGGAGTTTGACGGGGTCGGTACGCTGGAGGCTGCCGAGGCCTGCTGCTGCGGCAACTATGCGAAGGCCCGCGAGATCGTCGAGGCCAGGACTACGGCCGCCAGCTTCGAGGAGATCGTCGAGGTCGAGCAGCAGCTTGACGCTGGCCTGATCGACGACGATGGCCAGCCTATTGATGACAAGCACCTCGACGCTGGCGCGACCGTTCCGGCGCCCTTTGGTGCGATCATGGCCGCAGGCATACAAAACAGCGTCGTCGTGCAGGGCAACACGGCCGGCACACTGATCGTCAACGTCGGCTGTGATCGGACGCTCAGCGAGGAGGAGGGCGTGCTGCTGCGGATCCTCGGCGCTTTGTCTGTGAGAGGCCGGACGCAGCTCTTGAGCTACGACTTTGCCCTCGAGGAGAAATACCTCGCGGCGGGTGTTCCGGCTGTCGGCCTACCAGCGGGATCCAGAGGGGAGGCTCTCACATGGAATTGAAGAAAATCATCGGCCAGCGGATCCGTGAGCTCCGCAAGGCTCGCCACTTTACGCAGACCGAGCTCGCTGCGGTACCTGAACTGGGGATCTCGCAGGCCTCTCTCGCAGCGTATGAGACGGGTGCCCGCGAGCCCGGCATGGAGACGGTCGCGGCCCTCGCGAGGTTTTTCCGTGTCAGTACTGACTATTTGTTCGGAATGGTCGACGAGACCGAGCCCGGGGCCGGTCTCTCAGATCTGGCGCTTGGTTATCTGGCTACGCTAAATATTGAGCAGCAGGCCACGGTTGACGCGGTCCTCTCCTCGACGATCGCACCGAAGTTTTTCCATGAGCTGATGATTTACTCCGTCCTTAGTCAACTTTCAGACGAGGCGACCAGCAGGATCTCGAGCAGCGAGGTCCCCGCGCAGTACCTCCGGCCATATTTCCGCGATCAGCTCGAGGAGGATCTGGACGTCTTGAGCGTGTGCGTATTTGAAAAGCTGGCGCCGATTATCGACCGGGAGACCAAAAACGGAAAGAAGAAGTGGGCCGGGGCATCCATGTCCGGCAGCGAAAAGGAGGGGCGAACATAATGGCAACGGCGGTAAAGCGCGGCAGCAGTTACAAGATCACGGCCTCGGCCGGCTACGATGTCAACGGCAAACAGATCCGCAAATACATGACGTGGACGCCTCCCACCGGCATGACGCCGAAGCAGGAGGCGAAGGAGCTGGAGCGGCAGAAAGTCCTATTTGAGGAGCGCGTCAACTCCGGCACATCGCAGGACTCCGGGATCCGATTTCAGGACTTCGCCGAGATCTGGATGCGAGACTTCTGCAAGAAGCAGCTGAAGATCAAGACGTACACCGAGTACGAGGTCCGACTCGGCCGGATCAATCAGGCGATCGGTCACATTAAGCTGAAGGACCTCAAGACGGGCCACCTGAACAGCTTCTACGCAAACCTTGAGGAGGAGGGCGTGAGGGGAGACAAAAAGGCCCGCAGCGTGGTCGACTTGAAGCCGTTGGTCACGCATGACGGCAGAACTCTCTCGGCCTTCGCGAGGGAGGCCGGGATCGGCACGAACACGCTCAGGATCGCCATGAAGGGCGAGCACATCAACCGAGAGACCGCCGCGGCGATCTGTAAGGCCCTCGGCGTGAAGTTCTCCTACGCTTTCAAGATGGAAGGCGAGGAGCGGCGCCTCGCTCCGAACAGCGTGAGGAGCTACCACCGCATTATAAGTTCCTGCCTCGGGAAAGCCGTTAAGTGGGGGTACTTGCCGTACAATCCAGCGACCAACGCGCAGTTGCCGAAGATGAAGCAGCAGGAGGCCGCCCACCTTGAGGTCGAGGAGGCCCGGCAACTGCTTGAGCTCCTTCAGGCTGAGCCGATCAAGTACCGGGCGATGATTACCTTCGATCTACTGAGCGGGCTCCGGCGCGGCGAGCTTCTTGGCCTACGCTGGCAGGACGTCAACTTTGAGGACCAGACGATCACGATCGTGCAGACCTCCTCTTATGCTCCCGGCTTCGGGATCTACACGGACACGCCGAAGAACAAGACGTCGTCCCGGCCTCTGAAGCTCTCTCGTAGCGCCTTCCTGATGCTGCTCGAGTACAAGGAATGGCAGGACCAGCAGCGTGAGATCTGCGGCGACTACTGGCAGGACAAGGACGGCCGTGTCTTTACCCGTGACGACGGTGCCCCGATTTTCCCCGATGCGCTGACACAGTGGTTCGGCGACTTCGTGAAGCGCTCCGGCCTGCCGCCGGTCCACGTTCACAGTCTCCGGCATACCTACGCGAGCATGATGATCGCGAACGGCACGCCGCTCGTTGTGGTCTCCCGCAGACTGGGCCACGCGCAGGTCAGCACGACGGCGAACATTTACGCCCATGTGATCGCCTCGGCCGACGAAAAGGCTGCCCGGATCGGCGACGAGCTGGCCGACTCGATCGGCCTGAAGGTCACGGAGATCCCGAGGGCGACAGAGAAGGAGGTGCAGGCCGGATAATGAAGCAAGGGGGCAGGCGCCCCGACGGGTCAGATCCCGCCCGCCTGAAGGCATGAAAAAAGCCCCGCCACGAGGGCGGGGCGTGGAGCTGGAGGCCGGACTCGAACCGGCGACCTACGCATTACGAGTGCGTCGCTCTACCAACTGAGCTACACCAGCATATTCACTTTTCGCAGCCATAAGCGCCAAATAAGCGCCAAACCGAGGAGCGCAGGTTTTCAGATTTCTCGAAAATGTAGTGTTTTCAAGGCTTCCGAGGTTTGCAGGATAGGCTCGACCTTCTTATTACGAATCAGCTGCTCTACCGGCTGAGCTACACTAGCCTATTTTTCACAGCTTGTTTATATTACCACAGCGGCAAACGAAAGTCAACAAAAAGTTCTCGTGCGATTACTATTTGTATTAACGCATGAAAAACTGCGCACGAAAATCCCCGCTTTCCGGATTCTGTCGGGTTTTGACGACTGTTCAAAAAATGCACTGTAACCACGCCGCGCGGAGATGCCCCTATTTTCAAGGATTTTCGGCGGCGCAAAAAAATTTTTTTCTTACAAAAAGATGACACAAAGTTTCCATAACGTCTATGCACGAATATTTTGCTATAAGTTATAAACACTTTCAACCGTTTTTTCAACACCAATTTTTTCTTTGTATTTCAATCCTTTTTGCTCATTTTTCTAAAATAATGCAAACCCTGTATTCGTATTTGCGCAAAAATCAATGCCCGATTTGGTTTCCATAACATCGTCCTTTTTCATTTGCGCCTTTTCCGATTTCTTACTTGACAAAAAGGATGCAGGAACTCATTCAGAGTTCCTGCCGGAGGCATGAAAGCCGACGCCGCGCAGCAGGCCGCTGTCGGCAAAGGAGACAAAATCGTCTCCGCACACGATGATATGATCCACGAGCTTGATTCCTATCGGCAAAAGCGCCTCCTGAATCCGCGCGGTCGTTATTTCGTCCTCCCGTGAGGGCAGCGCGAAGCCATCCACATGGTTGTGGCTGATGATGACCGCCGCGGCGTTCTGCCCCAGCGCGGTCTCGACGATCGTGCGGATGGACACATTCGCTTCGTTGAGCGAGCCGCGCCCGACCTCCCGGCAGTGGATCAGCCGGTTCTTGGAATCGAGGCACAGCAGATATACGACCTCCTCGCGCGTGTAGCGATAGCGCTCCACGAGATAGCGCCCGGCGTCCTCGCTGGTCTGGATGCGCGCCCCCTTCTCCTTGGAGATGTGATAGCGGCGGTCGATCTGCGGGATCAGCGTGAGCAGCAGCGCCGCGTTCTCCCCGATCCCCTCCGTCTTCAGCAGCTCCTCATACCGCGCGTCAAACACGCCCGCAAGCGAGCCGAAGCGCTCCAGCAGATGGTGCGCGAGCTCGTTCGTATCCCGCCGTGGGAGACAGTAAAAGAGCAGCAGCTCCAGCACGTTGTGATCGTCAAAGCTGTCCAGCCCGTGGCGCAGGAAGCGCTGCCGCAGCCGCTCGCGGTGTCCGTCATGCACGCCCATGAAAGCCCACCTCAGAAATCTCCATGTTGGCCCACGCATTGAGATCGCTCCCCGCGCGCACGCCCGCCAGATATTCGTAATATGCCTGGCAGCCGATCATGGCCGCGTTGTCGCCGCAAAGGCGCATCGGCGGGATGAAAAGTCGCACGCCCGCCGCGGCGCACGCGGCCTGAAAATCGCTGCGGATGCGGGAGTTGGCCGCGACGCCGCCCGCAACCGCGAGCTTTCGGTAGCCCAGCTCCCGCACGGCCAGCATCGCGCGCGGGACGAGACTTTCGCTCACCGCGCGGCAGAACGACGCCGCAAGCGACGGCGCGTCCAGCGGTTCGCCCTTCTGCCCGGCGTTGTGCGCCAGATTGACGACCGCCGTCTTCAGCCCGGAAAAGCTCATGTCGTAGGGGCTGCCGTCCACATGGCCCACCGGCAGCGGATATTTTTGATCGTCCCCCGTCCGGGAGAGTTCGTCGATCGGCTTCCCGCCGGGATACGGCAGGCCGAGGACGCGCGCGGTTTTGTCAAAGCACTCCCCCGCCGCGTCGTCGCGCGTGCCGCCGAGAACGCGAATGTCCGTATACCCGCGCACGCCGCAGATGAGCGTGTTGCCGCCGGAGATGGCAAGACACACGAAGGGCGGCTCCAGCTCCGGATAGGCAAGATAGTTTGCCGCAATGTGCCCGCGCACGTGGTGCACCGGGATCAGCGGCACATCCAGCACCAGCGCCGCGGCCTTGGCAAAGTTCACGCCCACGAGCAGCGCGCCGATCAGCCCCGGCGCGCAGGTGACGGCCACAGCGTCAATGTCCGCGCGCGTGACGCCCGCCTCCGCGAGCGCGCGGTCGGCAAGCTGGGAGATGACCTCCACATGGGAGCGCGAGGCGATTTCCGGCACAACGCCGCCGTAGACCGCGTGCAGCGCAGCCTGCGAAAAAATCTGGTCCGTGAGCACCTCGCGCCCGTCGCGCACCAGCGCCACCGCCGTCTCGTCACAGGAGGATTCGATCGCCAGAATCAGCATCCACTTCCCGCTCCCTTCCAAAATCGTGTCATCAAAACCGCGTCCTCGTCCGGCTTTGCATAATAGTGCTTTCGCCGTCCGACCGGTTGAAATCCAAAGCGCTCATAGAGCCGGATGGCCGCGTCGTTCGACGCGCGCGCCTCCAGCGTCACGAACGCGAGCCGCAGCGCCTCCGCCCGCTCGATCAGCGCCGCGACCAGCGCCGCGCCGACGCCCTGCCGCCGCGCGTCCGGCGCCACGGCGACGTTCGAGACATAGCCCTCGTCCAGCACGTGCAGCATACCAATATAGCCCAAAACGTCCCCGCCGCGCACTGCGGCGAGAAACACATGCCGCGCGTCCGGAAGCTGGGCCGTAAGCTGCTCCCGCGTCCACGGGACGGAAAAGCACGCCCGCTCCAGCGCCTCAATCTGCGTCAGGAGCGAGGGCGTCACATCGACGACCGCGCAGTCCATCAATGCGCCTCCGCCCAGCTCGCGCCGCTCTTGGCGTCCACGGTCAGCGGCACGCTGTAATCGACGACGTGCTCCATTTCCTCCTTCAGCAGCGCGGTCACGCGCTCGGCCTCCGCTGCGGGGCACTCGACGATCAGCTCATCGTGCACCTGCAGCAGCAGCTGCGCCTGCAGGCCCTCCGCCTCCATGCGCCGCGCGACGCGCACCATGGCGGCCTTGATGATATCCGCCGCCGTGCCCTGGATGGGCATGTTCAGCGCCACGCGCTCGCCGAAGCTGCGGACGTTGTAGTTGGAGCTTTTCAGCTCCGGCAGCGCGCGCCGGCGGCCAAAGAGCGTGGCGACATAGCCGTCCCGCTTTGCCTGCTCGACGACGCGCTTCATATATTCGCGCACGCCGTGATATTTGGCAAGGTAACTGTCCATATACGCCTTTGCCTCGTTCTGGAACACACCGATATCCTGCGCCAGCGAGAAGGCGGAAATGCCATATACGATGCCGAAGTTGACGGCCTTCGCGCGCGAGCGCATGAGCGACGTGACCTCCCCGACCGGCACGCCGAACACCTGAGACGCCGTGACGGTGTGGATATCCTCGCCGCTTTGGAACGCGCGGATCATCGTCTCGTCGCCGGAGATGTGCGCGAGCAGCCGCAGCTCGATCTGGCTGTAGTCCGCGTCCACGAGCACCATGCCGGGGCTGGCCACGAACATGCGCCGCAGTCCCGCGCCGAGCTCGCGCCGCACGGGGATGTTCTGCAGGTTCGGCTCCGTGGACGAAAGCCTGCCCGTCGCGGTGACGGTCATCTGAAAATTCGTGTGAATGCGTCCGTCGGCGGAGATCTCCTTCAAAAGGCCGTCGGCGTAGGTGGATTTGAGCTTCGTAAGCATCCGATAATCCAGAATCTGCTCGACGATGGGATGCTTGCCGCGCAGCTTTTCCAGCACGTCCGCGTTTGTGCTCCAGCCGGTCTTGGTCTTTTTGCCGGAGGGGAGCATCAGCTTTTCAAACAAAATTACGCCGAGCTGCTTCGGGGATTGGATGTTGAATTCCTCCCCCGCCAGCTCCCAAATGCTCTTTTGCAGTCGGTCGATGTCCGCCGTGAGACTCTCTCCGAAATCATAGAGCGCCGCGCGGTCCACGAGAAAGCCCGCCTGCTCCATGCGCGCGAGCACCGCGCAGAGCGGCAGCTCAATCTCCTCATAGAGCCGCGTCATGCCGAGCGCTTCCAGCTTCCCGGCAAGCGCCTCGTGCAGGCACGCGAGCGCCGCGGCGAGGCTCAGCCATTCGCCGAGCCGCTCGGCGGCGTCCCTGACCTCGTCATCCAGCAGCGAGAGCTGATCGTCGTCGCGCCCCGGGTGCCACGGCTCAAAGCCGCAGTACGTCATGCACAGGCGCGGCACGTCGTAGCTCCCCGCCGTCGCGTCCAGCAGATAGGCCGCGAGCGCCGTGTCAAACACCCAGCCCGCCGGCTGGACACCGCGCCCCAGCAGACTGTGCTGGAGGTTTTTGATGTTGTGCCCGACCTTGGGGATCGCGCCGTCGAACAGCGCGCGGAGGGCGTCGTCATAGTCGCCCGCGAACGCCTCCCGCCGCAGGAGGAAGCCCGCCGCGTCGTCGCCGTTGTCCGCATGGATGGCGACAAAGTCCAGCTCCGGCAGGCACCAATAGTACGCCGGCTCCGTCCGCGCGCGCAGCGTTGCCGCCGCGGCGGCCACGTCGTCCATCGTCTCCAGCGTCGCGCTGGTGCAGGTCCCCTCAAAAACGGGCTGCTGCTCCGTCTCCTCCGCGGGCCGCAGGCCCCACTGCTCAATGAACCTGGAAAAGCCGAGCCGCAAAAAGAGCGCATACAGCTCCGGCTTATAATTGTGATCCCAGACCGCGTCCTCCGGCTGAAACGCGACGGGCGCGTCGGTGCGGATCGTCGCAAGCTCGTAGGACAGCAGCGCGCTGTCGTGTCCCTCGCGGAGCTTTTTGCGCACGCCGTCCTTCACGTCCAGCGCGTCAAGGTCCCGATAAATATCCTGAAGCGTTCCGAAGCGATGCAGCAGGTCCATGGCCGTCTTTTCGCCGATGCCCGGCACGCCGGGGATGTTGTCCGACGCATCGCCCATGAGCGCCTTGAGATCAATCATGCGCGCCGGCTCGAAGCCGTACTCCGCGCGGAACGTCTCCGGCGAATAGTCCACGGTCTCCGTCTGTCCCATGCGGGTCTTGACGTGGCAGACGTGCGTCGTGTCGGTGATGAGCTGAAAGCTGTCCTTATCGCCGGTGACGATAACGCAGTCCCAGTGCGCCGCCTCACACCGCTTGCCGGCCGTGCCGAGGAGATCATCCGCCTCCCAGCCCTCCAGCTCCAGCCGGCGCACGCCCATCGCGTCCAGCACGTCCTTCAGGATCGGCATCTGCACCGCCAGCTCCTCCGGCATGGGCTTGCGCTGCGCCTTGTAGCCGTCATACTGCCTGTGGCGGAACGTCGGCGCCTTGAGATCGAACGTCACGGCGAGCGCGTCCGGCGACTCCAGCTCCAGCAGCCGCCGAAGGATCGTGAGAAAGCCGTAGACGGCGTTCGTGGGCGTGCCGTCCGGCGCGTTCAGCATCCGGATGCCGTAAAACGCGCGGTTGACGATGCTGTTTCCGTCCAGAATCATGAGCTTCATCTTACTTCGTACCTCGCAATTCAATGAGCTTATCCCGCAAAATGGCGGCGTATTCGTACTCCAGCATCTGCGCCGCCTTCTTCATTTCCTTTTCCAGCCGCGCGATTTCCGTGCGGCGCTCCTGTTCGGTCATCTTCACGCCGTCGCGGCGCATGGCGTCCGTCACCTCGCCGGAGATTTCCAGCAGCTCGCGCACGCTCTTGACGATCGTCTTCGGCTCGATGCCGTGCGCCTCGTTATACGCCCGCTGCTTGCGGCGGCGGCGCTCCGTCTCCGTGATGGCGGCGCGCATGGCGGCCGTCTCGACGTCGGCGTACATGATGACCTTGCCCTCGGCGTTGCGCGCGGCGCGCCCGATGGTCTGGATGAGACTCGTCTCGCTGCGCAGAAAGCCCTCCTTGTCCGCGTCGAGAATCGCCACGAGCGACACCTCCGGCAGGTCGAGCCCCTCGCGCAGAAGGTTGATGCCGATGAGCACGTCAAACTCACCCATGCGCAGGTCGCGGATGATCTCCATGCGCTCGATGGCCCCGATGTCGTGGTGCATATACCGGCAGCGGATGCCGGCGTTCGTAAGATAGGCGGTAAGGTCCTCCGCCATTTTCTTGGTCAGCGTCGTGACGAGCGTGCGCTGGCCCCGCTCCACGCGCGTGTTGATCTCGCCGATGAGATCGTCGATCTGCCCCTCGACGGGGCGCACCTCGATCTCCGGATCGAGCAGCCCCGTCGGGCGGATGATCTGCTCGGCGATTTGCCCCGCGCGCTCGCGCTCGAACTCCCCCGGCGTCGCCGAGACGTACACCGCCTGGCGGATGCGCGCCTGAAATTCCTCAAACTTCAGCGGCCGGTTGTCAAACGCCGACGGCAGGCGAAAGCCGTATTCCACCAGCGTCTCCTTGCGCGCATGGTCGCCGCGGTACATTGCGCGCACCTGCGGCAGCGTCACGTGGCTCTCGTCCACAAAGAGGATGAAATCATCCGGGAAATAGTCCAGCAGCGTCATCGGCGCGGAGCCGGGCCTGCGCTCGGAGATGATGCGCGAATAGTTTTCGATGCCGGAGCAGTAGCCCAGCTCCTGCATCATCTCAATGTCATAGTCCGTGCGCTGCCGGATGCGCTGCGCCTCCAGGAGCTTGCCGCGCTCCTCAAAATAGGCCACCCGCTCGTCGCACTCGCGCCGAATTTCCTCGATGGCGCGCGCCATCTTCTCCTTCGTCGTGACGTAGTGCGACGCCGGATAAATCGCCACATGGTTCAGCGTGCGGATGGGCGTGCCGGTGACGATGTTGATATCGGAGATGCGGTCGATCTCGTCGCCGAAAAACTCGACGCGCACCGCGTGATCGGCGCTGTAGGCCGGGAAAATGTCGATCGTATCGCCCCGCACGCGGAACATGTTGCGCTCGAAGGCAATGTCGTTTCGCTCGTAGCGAATATCAATGAGCTTTCGCATCAGCTCGTCCGGGTCGCGACGCTGTCCCGGCCGCAGGGAGATGACCATGTTCGCATAGTCGATCGGGTCGCCGAGCCCGTAAATGCAGCTGACCGACGCCACGACGATCACGTCCCGCCGCTCGAACAGGCTGGACGTGGCCGAGTGGCGCAGCCGCTCGATCTCGTCGTTGATGGAGGCGTCCTTCTCGATGAACGTGTCCGTATGCGGGATATACGCCTCCGGCTGATAATAGTCGTAGTATGAGACGAAATACTCCACGGCGTTTTCCGGGAAAAACTCGCGAAACTCCGCGCACAGCTGCGCGGCGAGGGTCTTGTTGTGCGCCAGCACCAGCGTCGGGCGCTGGAGCCGCTCGATGACCTTCGCCATGGTATAGGTTTTGCCGGAGCCGGTGACGCCCAGAAGCACCTGCTCCTCGATGCCGTTTTTCAGCCCCGCGGCAAGCGCGTCAATTGCCTCCGGCTGGTCGCCGGAGGGCTGATAATCGGACACGACATGAAATTCCGGCAACTGCGATCCCTCCCGAATGATGATGAAAAAAGCAATGCTCCGCCCGCGCTACAGGGACGCCCGTATGGATTCCGCAAGGTCTCTTGTCTGATAGCCAAAGGCGGCTCGCGCCTTTTCGTGGGAAAACCGCCCGTTTGTGTTCAGGGTGTAAATCGCGTACGGCGTAAACACGGGGTCGGGCTCCCCCAGCAGGTGCATGACTCGCTCGCCCACCGCGGCAACGGCCTTCCCGAGCCGGTATGGCAGCTCAAAGCGAATCGCCTTTTTTCCGACCATCCCGCGCACCAGATTCAGCAATTCCCGGATGCTGACATAATGGCCGTTCAGAATGTAGCATTCGCCGCGCTTTCCAAGCGCCTCGCACCGCAGGATCCCCTCCGCGACATCTCTGGAATCCACGAAATCAAATCCGCCGCTTATGCTCACGGGGATCGTCCCCTTCGCCATGGCACGGATCGTCTTAATCATGTGATTTTTCACATAAAAATCACCGGGACCGATGATTCCGGATGGGTGCACAACGCTGACGTTCAGGCCCCTTTTGGCATACTCAAGCACCATTTGCGTCGCGGCCGCCTTTGCCTTTGCGTACTGCCCACAAACAGCGTCCGGCGAAAAGTGATCGACCTCTGTAATCACCTCGGCCCCGGGCCTCTCCGGTATGGCATGAACAGAGCTCACATAGATCACCCGGTCCGTCTGATTCTCCAGGGCCAGCTGCATGACGTTGCTTGTCCCCCCGACGTTGACGGACCACACGGCCGGATTCGCCTTCGACGCGATTGTGACGACCGCCGCGCAGTGCACCAGCGTCGTGTGATCGTAGCCGGTTTTGTCAAAAAAGGGCCTGATAGATTCCCGATCGGTCACATCGCCGATGCAGCAATCGACGCCTTCCGGGAGCTTTTCATGGCTACCCGGCCGCGTCAGGGCCCGGACCGATTCCCGCTTCTCCCGCAAGGAGGATAAAAGAACCGTTCCCAGATGGCCCGTCGCTCCGGTAAGCAGGTATAATTTTTTCATAACGCAATCCCGCCTTTGTGTGTGCTTATTATATCACCCCCGGGAAAAAACTACAAGGCAAAAAGCGCCCGGAGCCGCCTCCCGACTTTGCCACTTGTTCCTTTTAGTCACCCCGACTTCCCGACTTTGCCACTTGTTCCTTTTAGTCACCAAAAAGAAATTGAAAATAATTGTTGATTTTGCAAGGTTTTCCCTTGCTTTTTTTATTGTTGTATTG
>CACWHX010000019.1 GCA_902760845.1 Oscillospiraceae bacterium | reverse complement strand
TCCGGCACCCAGCCTGTGCGTTGCTTTTCGCAGCATCTGTCTTTGCCGAATGTCCCGCCTCCGGGGGTTGTTAAGGGGCGGTAGCCCCTTGACCAAAGCACCCCTTTCTTTGCGGCTCCACCGCGTTTCTTTCCGGCAAGACGGAAAGAAATGGGGTGGATTCTGCACTTCGTCATTATCTGCAGTGCGTAATAAAACGAATCAGGCAGAACCATGTACCTCCACATCCCCGAGACGCAGCCCGGCGGAGCGGGTTTGACTCGGTAAGGAAGAACAGGGCTCCCCCCTCTTGTCGAAAAAATGTTTTTTACAAACGTACCGCCGCGCCGGAGTTCCGGCGCGGCGGTTTGGATTTGGATTAGAGCGCGGCCTTCGCCTGCTCGCACAGAGCGGTGAACGCGGCGGAGTCATGGATCGCGGTCTCGGAGAGCATCTTGCGGTTCATGTCGATCCCGGCGAGCTTCAGACCGTGCATGAAGGTGGAGTAATTCATGCCGTTTTGCTTGCAGCCGGCGTTGATGCGGGTGATCCAGAGCTGGCGGAAATCCCGCTTTTTCTGCTTGCGTCCGACATAAGCGTAGCGGCCGGACTTCATCACCTGCTGGTTGGCCATCTTGTAGTGGCGGGACTTGTTGCCCCAGTAGCCCTTGGCCAGACCAAGAATTTTATTTCTATGCTTGCGCGTCATCATTGCGCCTTTTACTCTTGCCATGGTTGATTATCCTCCTATATGCGGTCGATCCTTATTTGTACGGGATCATTTTCTTGATGGTCGCGTCGTTCGTCTTGTCGGCATAGGTGCCGGAGCGCAGACGGCGGCAGCGCTTGGTGTCCTTCTTGGTGAGGATATGGCTTTTGTAGGCGTGGGCGCGTTTGACCTTGCCGGTCTTGGTGAGATTGAATCTCTTCTTCGCACCGCTGTGCGATTTCAGCTTGGGCATCGTATTGTCTCCTTCCTTGGTTGCTTCCTTTTCCTTTTCAAAATGGGGAATCTTACTTTTTGGCAGTCTGCGGCTTGGGCGAGAGGAACATGGACATGTTCCGCCCCTCCAGCTTCGGCTGCTTGTCGAGGTTGGCGAGGTCCGCGCACTTGGCGGCGAAATTGCGCAGCAGCTCTTCACCGATGTTGGTGTGCGCCATTTCCCTGCCGCGAAAGCGCACCGTCACCTTGACGCGGTCGCCCTCGCGCAGAAACTTCTGACCGTTTTTCAGCTTGGTGTTGAAGTCGTTCTCGCCGATGCTCGGCGACATGCGGATCTCCTTCACCTCGATCACGTGCTGATTCTTTTTCGCTTCCTTTTCGCGCTTGGACTGTTCGAAGCGATATTTGCCATAGTCCATGATCTTGCAGACCGGCGGGTTGGAGCCCGGCGCGATCTTCACGAGATCGAGGTCCTTCTCCACGGCGATTTCCAGCGCCGCCGCGGCCGACATGATGCCGAGCTGCGCGCCGTCCTCCCCGATGACGCGAACCTCTTTATCGCGAATGTCATCATTGATCTGATAGTTTACCGTTGCGATACGAACACACCTCCATCAAGGTCTCGAAAAAGAAAAAACACGAACGCCAAAAACGTCCGCGCAACAGGCCCTCCGGCGCTTGACCCTGCGCGCTGCAGAGCCCCGGAGAGGATATTGACCGCGGGCCGCCCGATGCGGCCGGGTGAGGCGCAAAACCGCGCCTGCTTTGTTTTCAGCGTTTCTACTATAGCAGGTCCGCCGCGGGATGTCAAGTACTTTTTTGCCGAGCGTCGCACGGCGGCGCGGCGCGGCGCGTGAGAAATTTGTTCCCATTTTCGCGCCGGTATGCTATACTGCTGATATCCAGAAAAAAAGGAATCACCCTCCCATGAAACAGAAATTTACCATCTGCATCGCGCTGCTGCTCTGTCTCGCGCTGGCGCTGGGGCTGACCGCCTGCGGCGCCGACGACAGAGAGGCCTCCGCGCAGCTGTTCGCGCTCGGCGCGCTCATCGACCTGAAGGCCTACGGCCGGGACGGGGAAAAGGCGGTGGCGGACGCCGGCGCCGCGCTGACGAGCATCAGCGACCTGACCGATCCGGAAAACGAGCGCGGCAGCGTCTATCAAATTAACCACGCGGACGGCGCCCCCGTCGCGGTGAACGCGCAGATCGCCGCCATGATCCAGACGGCGCAGACCGTCTCGGCGAACACGGACGGCGCGCTCGATCTCACGGTCTACCCGCTGCTGGAGGCGTGGGGATTTCTCGATGAAAATTACCGCGTGCCGGAGGATGCGGAGCTCGCCGCGCTGCTGGCGCACGTGGGGATGGACAAGCTCTCCCTCGCTCCTGACCAGGAAAACGGCGGCTATCTCGCCGCCGCCGCGGCGGGGACGCGGATCACGCTCGCCTGCGTCGCGCGCGGCGCGGCCTCCAACGCCGCGATCAACGCCATGCGCGCCGACGGCGTGAAGAGCGGTCTTGTCTCCATGAGCGGCAGCGTCCAGACGCTGGGCACAAAGCCGGACGGCAGCCGCTGGAACATCGCCGTGATGGACCCGAACAACGCCGGGGCCTACATCGGCTACCTCTCCGTCGGCGAGACGGCGGTCGTCACCTCCGCCAGCACCGACCGGAGCTTCACGCAGCGCGGCGCGCTGTATCACCACATTCTGAATCCCGCGAACGGCGAGCCGGCGAACAGCGGACTCAAGTCCGTGACGATCGTCTGCGCCGACGCGCAGCTGGCCGACTGTCTGTCCACGGCGCTGTTCGTGCGCGGCGAGCGCGCGGCGCTGCAATACTGGCGCGACTACGGCGGGTTTGAAATGCTGCTTATCACGAACGACGGCCGCGCCGTGCTCACGGACGGGCTGTACGGCGTGTTCACGCAGAGCGGCGGGGATTACACGGTGAGCTACGTAAAATGAGTACGATCAAATTGCTGGACAACGCATTTTTCCGCCGGGACGTGCTGGACGTGGCCCCGGCGCTGACGGGGCGCATCCTCGCGCGCCGGCTCGACGACGGGACGGAACTGCGCCTGCGCATCACGGAGACGGAGGCGTACCGCGGCGAGACGGACACCGCCTGCCACGCCTCCCACGGCCGCACGAAGCGCACGGAGACGCTCTACGCCGCGGGCGGGACGATCTATGTCTATCTCTGCTACGGCATCCACTGGATGCTGAACATCGTCACCGGCGCGGCGGAGACGCCGCAGGCCGTGCTGATCCGCGCGTGCGGCGACGGGGCGAACGGTCCCGGCAAGCTCACCCGGCGGCTGCGGATCGACAAGTCCTTCAACGGCCTTGCCATCACGGACTGCCCCGGCCTGTGGCTGGAGGACGACGGCGCGCGCTTCCCGCTCGAAACCGCCGCGCGCGTCGGCATCGGTTATGCGTCGGAGGAGGACCAGGCGCGCCCCTGGCGCTGGAGAATCTGCCATGAAGATGACACCCGAAACTGAAATCTCCGCCCTGCGCGGCGTGGGGCCGAAAAAGGCCGAGGCGTTCCGCAAGCTCGGCGTGGAGACGCTGCGCGACCTCGCGGCGCTTTTTCCGCGCCGGTATGAGGACCGCACCCGCTTCACGCCCATCGCCCTCGCCATGCCGGACGACACGGTATGTATCCGCGCGATGGTGGCAAACGAGCCGCGGCTCGTGCGCGTGCGGCGCGGGATGGAGATGGTGAAGCTCCGCGCCGTGGACGACACCGGCTCGGTGGACATCACCTATTTCAATCAAAACTATCGCAGGGACGCCATCCACATGGGGGAGTCCTATATTTTCTATGGGAAGATCGGCCTGCTCGGCCAGCGAAAGACGATGGCGAACCCCGTCTGCGAGCAGGAGGCGCTTGCCGGCACGGCGGGGAGCGTCACGGGGCGCATCATGCCGGTGTATCCCCTTTCCGCGGGCCTGACGCAGCGCATCGTGCTCGACGCGGTGCGCGCGGCGCTCGACGCCTGCGCGGGGCATTTCCCCGACGCGCTGCCGGAGGAGATTCTGCGGCAATACGGTCTGGCGCAGGCAGACTTTGCGTATGAGAACATCCACTTCCCCGCCGATCTCGGCGCGCTGGAGCTGGCGCGGCGGCGGCTGATCTTTGAAGAGCTGTTCGTCCTCGCCTGCGCGATGCAGCGGATGCGCGGCGAGCGGCAGACCGCCAGCGGCATGCGCATGGAGCGCGCGGACTGCGCGGCGTTTTACCGCACGCTGCCGTTTCGCCCCACGAACGCGCAGCAGCGCGCGGTGCTCGCGGCGGCGGACGATCTCTGCTCCGGCGCGGTGATGAACCGCCTCGTGCAGGGCGACGTCGGCTCCGGCAAGACGCTCGTCGCCGCGGCGTGCATCTGGTATGTCTGGAAAAGCGGCTATCAAAGCGCGTTCATGGCGCCGACGGAGATTCTCGCCGAGCAGCACGAGCAGACGCTGCGGGGCTTTCTGGAGCCGCTGGGATTGCACGTCGGACGGCTGACGGGGTCGATGACGGCGAAGCAGAAGCGCGGCGTCTGCGACGCGCTCGCGGCCGGCGCGCTGGATGTCGTCGTCGGCACGCACGCGCTCATCCAGGGCACGGTGCAGTTTGCTCGTCTCGGCCTCGTCATCACGGACGAGCAGCACCGCTTCGGCGTGGAGCAGCGCGCCGCGCTCACGGGCAAGGGCGACCATCCGCACACGCTCGTCATGAGCGCGACGCCCATCCCGCGCACGCTCGCGCTGATGATCTACGGCGACCTGGACGTGTCGGTCATCGACGAGCTGCCGCCGGGCCGCCGCCCGGTGGAGACCTACGTGGTGGACGAGCGCTATCGCGCGCGGCTGAACGCCTTTCTCGACAAGCTCGTCGGCGAGGGACGGCAGGCGTTCGTCGTCTGCCCGATGGTGGAGGAAAACGACGAGCTGCCCGCGCAGCTCAAGTCCGCGCAGGAGCACGCCGCCGCGCTGCAGCGGGCGCTCCCCCACCGCCGCGTGGGGTGCATCCACGGGCGCATGAAGGCGAAGGACAAGGAGGCCGTCATGGCCGCCTTCGCCGCGGGGGAGCTGGACGTTCTCGTCGCCACGACGGTCATCGAGGTGGGCGTAGACGTGCCGAACGCGGCGCTCATGCTCGTGGAGAACGCCGACCGCTTTGGCCTGTCGCAGCTGCACCAGCTGCGCGGGCGCATCGGGCGCGGGCCGTTTCAAAGCTACTGCATCCTCGTCTCGGATTCTGACACGGACGAGGCCAAAGCGCGGCTGAAGGTCATGCGCGAGACGGCCGACGGCTTCAAAATCGCGGAGGCGGACCTGCGCCAGCGCGGACCGGGCGATTTCTTCGGCAGCCGGCAGCACGGCCTGCCGGAGATGCACATCGCCGATCTCTGCGCGGACATGAACGTGCTGGAGGACGCGCGCGCGGCGGCGCAGGCGGTGCTGGAGACTGATCCCGAGCTCTCCCGGCCGGGGCACGCAAAGCTCCGCACCCAGTGCGACCGCCTGTTCGAGGCCAACGCCGGGCGATGGAATTGAGGTGATCCCGATGAAAGTTTCAATCCGTCCGTGGACTCCGGACGACGCGCCGCAGCTCGCGGAGATCATGAATAACCCGAATGTTTTAAACAACCTGCGCGACGGGATCCCATACCCGTATACCGAACAGGACGCGGCGGACTTCATCGCCGCCATGCGCGGCGCCGACCCGGACCAGACGTTCGCGTTTGCCGTTACCGCGGGCGGCGCAGTTTGCGGGAGCATCAGCATTCGCCGGGGCGCCAACGTCCATTGCTGCACGGCAGAGCTGGGCTACTGTCTCGCCGAGCCATACTGGGGCCGCGGCATCATGACCGAGGCGGTCAGGCTGACCTGCGCGCACGTGTTTGCGCGCACGGACCTGCTCCGCATTTTCGCCGAGCCGTTTGCCTATAACCGCGCCTCCTGCCGCGTGCTGGAAAAGGCCGGATTTCAATTGGAGGGCACGCTCCGCAGCAACGCCGTGAAAAACGGCGTCGTGCTGGACATGCAGCTCTACGCGCTCGTGCGGGCGCTCTGACGCGGACAAGGTCACAGCGCGGCTGAAGGTCAGGAGACGGCCTTGATAATCGCAGAAAAAAAGGTGAGAGCGGTTCGCTCTCACCTGGCGATTTGTAAAAAAAGCCTCGCAGAGTTCGCGCCCGGAGGCGCGAATTGGGTCCAATCATTTTTGCCCCGCGGCTTCGCCGTGGGGCAAAAATACTTCTCGCGGAATGGATTGCCCTCATATTGTGAATCGCATTCACAAACGAGGGCAAGGAATGGAGCGCAAGCCCCGCCTGTCGAAAAATGAATTTTTCGACAGGCTCAAAACCAGGTGAGAGCGGTTCGCTCTCACCTGGTTTTTTACTCGGTATAGAATGCATCCTCATGCCATTTTGCGGGATTTTCGTCGATTTGCCGCCATCTGGTCAGGTAGTCGTTTTCGTCGCGAATGACGCATTCGGATACTGCCTCCTGCTCGATCGGCTCTCCGGCGTGCTCCGCGGCGAGGCGCTCGATCTGCCGGATAAGCTGCGGCACCGTGGGGGCAAACGCCGTCTGCTCGCAGGCGTGGTCGATCCGCAAAAGCAGGTGCACGTGGTTTGGCATGATGACGTATTTATCGACGTACACGCCGTCATAGTGAAGCGGGATCGCGCGAATCGCCGCATCGACCGCCGCGCCGCGCCGCGTCAGGTGCACGGCGGGCCGCCGGGTCTCGTCCGCCTCTACGATCTCCGAGAGCGGATGGCGCCGATCCTTCGGGCAGAGCGTGATATAATACCCGCCGTCCCTGGAATAGTCGTATCCCGCGAGGCGGCCCGCCTCGCGCTTTTTCGACTCCTCCGCAAGCCGGGCGCGGGTGAAAAACGCCCGCGTCTCCTCCGCGTCGCGCAGAATCTGGGCCTTCAGCGCGTCCATGTCCGCAAAGCGCTGCTCGGGGCGCAGGAAGCGGTAAAACTCAATGCGCACCTGCCGGTCATAGAGATTGCCCGCAAAGTCGAGGATGAAGCTCTCGACGCTCACGCGGTCCCCGCCGCTGACCGTCGGCCGGACGCCGATGTTCGTCACGGCCATGTATTCGCTGCCGTCCTCCAGGAACGCCTTTGTGGCGTAGACGCCGTATTTCGGCACCAGCACGCCGTCCGGAAAGCGCATGTTGATCGTCGGCGTGCCCATCTTCGTGCCGAGGCGGTAGCCGTAGTGCACGGTGTCCACCAGCGTGTGCGGATGACCGAGAAAGGCGTTGGCGCGCTCGATCTCGCCGTTTTGGATCAGCTCGCGAATATAGGTCGAGCTGACGACGCGCCCGTCGAGCGTGACGGCGGGGATGATGTCGCACCCCAGGCCGTGCGCGGCGCAGTAATCCGCAAGGCGGCCCGCCGCGCCCTCGCCCTTCCAGCCGAAGCGGAAGTCGTGCCCCACGACGAGCCAGGCCGCGTCCATCTCCTGAATGAGCGTCTGCGCGAAGTCCTGCCACGGCATGTGCATGACCGTCTGATCGAAATGGATGAAGATGACGCTCTCGATGCCGAACAGGCGCCGGATGAGATCGGCCCTGCCCGGCGCGCTGTTGATGAGCGGCACGGGCGCGCCATGGACGAGCGTGTCCGGATGCGTGTCAAAGCTCAGCGCCGAGGGGATAGCGCCAATCTCCGCCGCGCGCGCGCACGTGCGGCGCAGAAGCGCCGCATGGCCGATGTGGATGCCGTCAAAAAAGCCCAGTGCGATGACTCGTTTCTTGCCCATATGATCGTCTGTCCTTCAAAAAAATCGTTTGATGGCCGCAGCCTGTCCGTTCGTGACCCGGCCCAGCATCAGAAACGCGCCGTCCGGCGCGTAGAAGCGATAGGTCCCGTCCGGCGCGGCGCACGCAAAGCCGCCGCCGCTGCGGCAGAGCCGCTCCTGCTTCGCGTTCAGTGCGAGCGCGGCGCAGTCGGCAAAGAGACTGTCGAGCGGCAGAAGCAGCCGCCGCGCCTCCTCGCGCGGCAGGGCGATGAGCTCCTCCAGCGCGTGCGCCTCCTCCACCCGATAGGCGCCGACCGCCGTGCGCCGCAGCGCGCTCATCGCGCCGCCGCAGCCGAGCGCCGCGCCGATATCGTGGCAAAGCGTGCGGACATACGTGCCCTTGGAGCAGCGGATGTCGAGGAGAAACTCCCCATCCTGCTCGCCCGCGACGGTCAGCTCGTGGATGGTGATCCGGCGCGGCTGCCGCTCCACCTCGCCGCCGCGCCGGGCGATCTCATAGAGCTTTTTGCCCTGCACCTTGATGGCGGAGTACATTGGCGGGAGCTGCTCGATCTCGCCGCGAAACCGCGGCAGCACCGCCTCCAGCTCCGCGCGGGCAGCGCGCCGCGGGCAGGTTTGCAGCACCGTGCCGGTCGTGTCCTGCGTGTCGGTCACGACGCCGAGCCGCAGCCGCGCCCGGTAGCGCTTTTCCTGCGCCTCGGAAAACGACACGGCCTTCGTCGCGCGCCCGACAAAGAGCACGAGCAGCCCCGTCGCCATCGGGTCGAGCGTGCCGGAATGCCCCATGCGCCGCTCGCCAAGCACGCCGCGAAGCTTTGCCACCACGTCGTGGCTCGTCCAGCCCGCGGGCTTATCGACCAGTAAGATTCCGTCCATCGGTTCCATCACTCCGGCCAGACCCGCTCAATCGCGGCCATGATCCGCGTCTCCGCTTCCTCCGGGCCGCACGGCAGCGTGCAGCCGGCGGCCATAGCGTGGCCGCCGCCGCCATAGACGGCGCAGATCGCGCAGGAGTCCACCTCCGGCGTGGAGCGGACGGAGACTTTGCTCTCGCCCGATTCCAGCTCGCGGATCAGCACGCTCACCATGCTGCCCGCCACGCGGCCGGGCAGGCCCGCGAGGTCCTCGCAGTCGTTCTCCGTGGCGTCCGCGTCGGCGAGCATCGCGCGCGTGACGACGGCGACGGTGATCCGCCCATCGCGGTAAAACCGCATCCCGGAATAGATCGCCCCCTCCAATTGAATCCGCGCGCGAGAGACCTTGCGGAAATAATCGAGGATCACGCGGCGATGCTCCGCGCCCAGGTCGATGAGCCGGGCGGCGCAGCGCAGCGTGTCCGCGTTCGTGTTCATATACTGAAAGCAGCCGGTGTCCGTCGTCACGGCGATGTACAGCAGCGTCGCCTCCCGGGCGGTCACGGAGCCGGTCATGGCCTCGATCAGCGCGAGCACCGCCTCGCCGCAGGCGGACAGCGTCTCGCGCAGCAGCGTCACGCCGGCGTAGCCGCTGTTGGACGGGTGGTGGTCGATGCAGAAATCCGCCGCGCCGGCAAAGCCCAGCGGGAACAGCTCCGGCGTCGCGATATCCACCGCGACAACGCAGCCCGGCGCAAAGTCCTCCGGCGCGAAAAACGGCTCCACATAGGGAAGCGTGCGCGCCACAATCTCCGGATTGCGGACGATATAGGCGGTCTTCCCCACCCTGCGCAGCGCGCTGCAAAGCGCCGCGCCGCTGCCGAGCGTATCCCCGTCCGGCCGGAGGTGCGAGAGGATGAGAAAGTCGTCCCGCTGCAAAAGCAGCTTCGCAAACGCGCGGTAATCCATCGTCACTCCTCCGTTTCGCCGGCGGAGAGATGCTCGATCAGGCCGCTGATATACGCGCCCTGCTCGATGGAGTGGTCCACCTCGAACACCAGCTCCGGCGTATGGCGCAGCGAGAGCGAGGCGCCCAGCTCGCGCCGCAGCCAGCCGGAGGCCGAGCGCAGGCCGCGCCGAAATTCCTTTTCGCTCTCCAGCCCCAGCACCGAAAGCCACACCTTAGCATAGCGCAGGTCCCCCGTCGTCTCCACGCGGGTGACGCTGATCATGCCCTGCCGCACGCGCGGGTCCTTGATCTGCGTCAGCAGCGCGGACAGAACGCGCTGGATGTCGTCGTTCGTTCTCGCAATTTTATTGGATGCCATGCTTGTCGATCCTTCCCTGCAAACGCTGCCGCCTTGCGGACAAAGCGGCAGCGTCAAATCTCTTACTGTTCGATCTGCTCCATGACGTACACTTCGATGATATCGCCGATCTTGACGTCGTTGAACTTGTCGATCTGCAGGCCGCACTCATAGCCGGAGGCGACCTCCTTCACATCGTCCTTGAAGCGGCGCAGCGACGCGAGGTCGCCCTCGAACACGACGACGCCGTCGCGCACGACGCGGACCTTGCTGTTGCGGACGATCCGGCCGTCCTGCACGTAGCCGCCGCAGACCGTGCCCACCTTGGAGACCTTGAAGGTCTGGCGGATCTCGACGTGGCCGATGATGTTTTCCTCAAACTTCGGCGCGAGCATGCCCTTCATGGCCGCCTCGATCTCATTGATGCAGTCGTAGATGACGCGGTACATGCGCATCTCGACGCCCGCGCGGTGCGCGTTGTCGCGCGCGGCGTTATCCGGCCGGACGTTGAAGCCGACGATGAGCGCGCCGCTCGTCGCGGCGAGCATGACGTCCGACTCGCTGATGGCGCCCACGCCGGAGTGGATGACCCGCACGCGCACCTCGTCGTTGGAGAGCTTCTCCAGCGAGGTCTTCACGGCCTCGGCGCTGCCCTGCACGTCGGCCTTGACGATGATGTTGAAGTCCTTGATCTCGCCCTGCTGGATGCGGGCAAAGAGATCGTCGAGACTGACCTTCTTGCTGCCGGCGTTGGCGGCGTCCTTCTTCTGCTGCTTGCGCTCGGCCACCAGCTCGCGGGCCATGCGCTCGTCATCGACTGCGTTGAAGATATCGCCCGCGCTCGGCACCTCGGACATGCCGGCAATCTCCACCGGGATGGAGGGGCCGGCCTCGGTGACGCGCTGGCCCTTGTCGTTCGTCATCGTGCGCGCGCGGCCAACGGACGTGCCGGCGATGATGATATCGCCCTGATGGAGCGTGCCGTTTTGCACGAGCACGGTCATGATCGGGCCGCGCCCCTTATCCAGCCGCGCCTCGATGACGGTGCCCTTCGCCGCGCGGTTCGGGTTCGCGCGCAGCTCCTGCATCTCCGCAAGCAGGACGAGGTTTTCCAGCAAATTGTCAATGCCCTCGCCGGTCTTGGCCGAGATCGGGCAGACGATCGTGTCGCCGCCCCACTCCTCGGGCACCAGCTCATACTCCGTGAGCTGCTGCTTGATGCGCTCGGGATTCGCGCCGTGCACATCCATCTTGTTGATCGCCGCGACGAGCGGGATGCCCGCGGCCTTGGCGTGGTTGATGGATTCGATCGTCTGCGGCATGATGCCGTCGTCCGCCGCGACGACGAGGATGGCAATGTCCGTGACCATGGCGCCGCGGGCGCGCATGGAGGTGAACGCCTCGTGGCCCGGCGTATCCAGGAACGTGACGGGCTTATCACCCACCATGACGCGGTAGGCGCCGATGTGCTGCGTGATGCCGCCCGCCTCGCCGGAGGCGACGTTCGTGCGGCGGATATAGTCGAGCAGGCTGGTCTTGCCGTGGTCGACGTGGCCCATGACCACCACGACCGGCGCGCGGGAGACGAGTTCGTCCTCGGTGTCCTCGTGGTCGTCGATGAGCCGCTCCTCTACGGTGACGATGACCTCATGCTCCACCTTGCAGCCGAGCTCCATGGCGACGAGCGCCGCGGTATCGTAATCAATCACGTCGGAGAGCGACGCCATGACGCCCAGCTTGATGAGCCGGCGCACGACCTCCGCGCCTGTTTTCTTCATGCGCGTGGCGAGCTCTCCCACGGAGATGGTGTCCGGAATCTGCACCTTGAGCTGCGCCTTGCGCGCGATTTCGAGCTGGAGGCGCTGCATCTTCTCGCGCTCCTCCTGCCGGCGCTTGCTGCTCGCGGTCTGCTGGGAGTTCTGCGGGCGCTGGCGGTTGCGGTTTCGCTGCCGGCCGCCGCTGCGCTTCTGCAGGTTCTGCGCGCGCTGCTCCGGGACGAGTTCGTCCAGGTGCTGGTCGTATTTGGAGAGATTCGTCGTCGCGCCGCGCGTATCGACCACGCGCTTTTCCGCGACCTGGCGCGGCACGTGCGGCTTTTGCTCCCGCTCTCTCCTCGGCGTCTCCGGCTGCGCGGCGGCCGCGGGCGCGCCGGCGCCCGACGCGGGCTGCGCGGGCTGCTCCGCCTTTTTCTCCACCGGCTTGGGAGGCACCTTGAACACCTCTTCCAGACTCTCGATCTGGTTGTGCTGGGTGAGATAGTCAAAGATCACGTTCAGCTCCTCGTCCTCCAGAACCTGCATGTGGTTCTTCGGCGTGGTGGCATAATCCGTAAGGATCTGCGTGACGTCCTTGGAGGTCTTGCCGAAATCCTTCGCCACCTCATGGACTCTGTATTTGATCATTCCGCTCATATCGTCATCCTCCTCTTGCCATTTGTTGCGTTGCCCCGCCGCTGCGCGAGCCGCGCGGCGACCGGTCCGTAGGCCGCGGGGTCCTCCGCCGCGAGCGCCGCCGCGAACGCCGCCGCGAGACCGGGGTCCGTCACCGCCGCCATGGAGCAGCCGGGCTTCCCGACGCGCGCGGAGATCGTCTCCTTCGTGTACGGCACGCGAATCAGCGGCGTGCCGCGCCCGAAGACGAACGTCTCCGCCCGGCGGCGCGCATTGTCCGATGCGTCCTGCGCCAGAAAGAGCAGCGCCGCCCTGCCGCCTTTCACCGCGGCGCCGGCGTCCCGCTCGCCGACGGCGAGTCTGCCGGCCTTGCGCATGATGCCGAGATATTGCTCTGCCTTATCCATCGCCGGCCGCCTCCATCTGCGCCTCCAAGCGCTCGTAGAGCTCCGGCGGGATGGCCGTATGGAACGCGCGCTCCAGCGCCCGCGCCTTGATCGCCTTTTTCAGGCAGGCGGGATCGGGGCACACATACGCGCCGCGTCCCGGCGCTTTTCCCCGGAAATCCAGCGTGATTTCCGTGCCGTCCGGCGCGCGCACCACGCGGATGAGTTCCCCCTTCGGTTTCATTTCCCGGCAGCCGAGACACTGCCGCATCGGGATTTTTTTTGGCATCTCAGCCCCTCCTCCAAACGGGCTCGTCGTCAGAAGAAACTCGCTCCATTTCGCAGCCGAGGCAAGCTCGGCGGCTCCATATCCGCTCCTTCCTTCTTCCTCTCCAAAACAAAGCGAGCTTTGTTTTGGTTGGGGGTGGGGTTTCGCAGCCGCGCTGGCGCGCGCCGGCTTCATATCCGCTCCCCCGTTTCTCGTCTCGCTGCCGAGACCCATGTCTCGTCAGCGGGGTTTTCGCTCGCGGCGCGGCGTTGCGGGCGCGCTTCGCTTTCCTCTCCAAAACAAAGCTCGCTTTGTTTTGGGTCGAGGATATGGGTGCTTTTTTATGCTTCGCTTTCGGGTTTGATGTCGATCTTGTATCCCGTCAGCTTCGCGGCCAGGCGCGCGTTCTGGCCCTCCTTGCCGATGGCGAGGGAGAGCTGCGAATCCGGCACGACGACGCTGCATGCGCGGCCCTCCTCCTGGAGCGTGACGCTCACGACCTCGGACGGGGCGAGCGCGGCGGCAACGAACGCCTCCGGAATCTCGCTGAACTTTACAATGTCGATCTTCTCGCCGCCGAGCTCGTTTACGATGCTCGCGACGCGGCCGCCCTTCGGCCCGACGCACGCGCCAATGGGGTCAATATTCGGGTCCTCGGCCCAGACGGCCACCTTCGTGCGGCTGCCGGCCTCGCGGGCGATGGACTTGATCTCCACCGTGCCGTCGAAAATCTCCGGCACCTCCAGCTCGAAGAGGCGCTTGACCAGTCCCGGATGCGTCCGGCTGATGAGCACCTGCGGGCCGCGCGCGGCGTTGCGCACCTCGACGACGTAGACCTTGATGCGGTCGCCCTCGCGCAGCACCTCGCCGCGGATACATTCGCCCGGTGTGAGCATGGCCTCGGTATAGTCGGAGTTGGAGCTGATCTTGATGAACACGCTGCCGGTGCGCGGGTCGATCTTGTTCACGACGCCGGTGAGAATCTCGTGCTCCTTGGAGTTGAACTCCTCGTAGATCATGCCGCGCTCCGCCTCGCGGATGCCCTGGATGATGACTTGCTTTGCCGCCTGCGCCGCGATGCGGCCGAATTTCTTCGTCTCCACGGGCACGTTCACCACGTCGCCGACCTTGGCGCGCCTGGTGATCTTCTGCGCGGCGGAGAGCTCGATCTCCAGATTGGGGTCCTCCACGGACTCCACCACGGTCTTTTTCACGACCATTTCGATCTTGCGCTTTTCCTCGTCGAGCAGGACCTCGATGTTGTCGCCGCAGTCCGGCATATCCTTGCGGAAGGCCGTCAGCATCGCCTGCTGGATCTTGCCGTACATATAGTCGCGCGGAATGCCCTTCTCCCGCTCGATATCTTCAATCGCTTCAAAAAATTCTGCATTCATCGTTTTAATCCCTCTTTGTTCAAAATCAAAATCTCACGTACAGGCGGACCTGCGCGACGGCGGATTTTTCAAAGGTGCGCGTCTCGCCGTCCACCGCGACGGTCACGTCGCCGTCGTTGTAGCGCTCCAGCGTGCCGACAAACGCCTTGCGTCCGTCGCACGGCCGGTAGAGCTTCACCTCGACCTCGCTGCCGAGGAACCGCGCAAAATCGCCCGGCCGCCTGAGCACGCGCTCCGCCCCGGCGGAGGATACCTCAAACACGTAGCTCTCCGGGATCGGGTCGGCCTCGTCCAGGATCGGATCGAGCGCGCGGCTGAAATCCTCGCAGTCCTGAATCGTCACGCCGCCCTCCGGCTTGTCGAGGTACACGCGCAAAAACCGCGTGCCCGCCTCCCTGACATACTCTACATCCCAAATCTCGCACTGCTGCGCCTCCGCCACCGGCTGCGCCAGCGCCCGGACTGTTTCCGCGATTTTACTCATACATTGGCACTCCATTTTCTTACAGTGGAAAGAACTTCATGAAAAAGAGTGGGCGGACGCCCACTCTGTCATACACTCCACACTTCTTACATGGGGCATTATAGCATCTCTGTCCATAGATTGCAAGCCTTTTTTTGCAATTTTATCGGTACAGCGCGACAAACTCCTCCAGCGCGAGATCGTGCTCGGTCATAAACTGCGCGGCGACGGCGCCGACATAGCGGACGTGCCACGGCTCATACCGCCCGGTGACGGAGATTTTCTCCTCCGGATAGCGCGCGACGAAGCCGTAGGTCACGCAGTTTTCGCGCAGCCACGCGGCGAAGTTCGCGTCCATCTCAAAGCCGCTCAGCGTCTCGGTATAGCGGTCGAGGATATCCACGCCCAGGCCGCTCTGGTGCTCGCTGGTGCCCGGCTCGGCCACGATCTCGGCCGCGGCCTTTTCCGCGTCCAGCTCCGAATAGCCCTGGTTGAGAAATTCCGTGACCTGCCGGTCAAACTGCTGCGACTGGATGACATAGGAGCGGTAGCCGACGTAGACGTGCGGCGTGTAGCCCGCGTCCCGCGCCGCCTGCAGCAGGGCGTTCAGCGCGTCGAGGGCGCGCACGTCGAAATAGGAGCTCGTCCCCGCGATCTGCTCCACCTCCGGGGCATAGCGGCCGATGTTGTGCGCCTGGTTCACGAGCAGGTATTCCCACGAGGAGATGTCGAGCTCCGGCAGATCGTCGTAGACCTGCGGCGTCTCGGCGCCCGCCTCCCGCGGCGGGAGGATAAGCTCGACGCCGTCCGCACGCGGCGTCGGGCGCGGGGCCGCCTCGCGCGCGCGGGAGAACACCAGCATGGCGAGCGCCAGCGCCAGCACCAGCAGCACGGCGATGCGCCGCTCCTGTTTTTTTGCCATGCAGTCTCCCTCCCCCGCGTCGAATGTTGTAACGCGGCCAGGATCGGTAAGCCCGAAGATCGTGTGGGATCAGGCGTTGTGCCTCCCGGCCGCCCCGTCGGGGGCGGAAGAGGCGGCTTTCATCCCGTCATTGCCGCGATTGCGCAGCTATGATACCACACTTCTCCCGCCGCGGCAAGGGAATTATAGATCGACGGCCTCGAACAGGGTCTCCGCCCGCGCGGCCGCGCGCCATGTCAGCAGCGCGTAAAGCGCGGCGCCGCCGATCAGGACCGGCAGCTGCCGAAGCTGCGCGGGCGCGTCCGTCGCGTCCAGCCACGGGCCGACGCCCGGCACATGCACCAGCACCTCCGCCGCGAGGATGAAGATCGTCACAGGGATCATGGACAGCAGATAGCTCTTCCCCACCTTGACCGCCGTGCGGTAAAACAGCGGCAGAAACGCGCGGTTGAAGATGCCGAACAGCAGCAGCGACAATCCGAAAAACGCCGTGTTCGGGTCGATGCCGACGACGTTGCCGCCGTTGGGGTTGATGCGCACGCTGAGAAGCGCGAATGGCGCCGCGAGCGCAAGCATCGCCAGCTCCAGCGCGACGCACAGCCGCACCCGGCCGCGCACCATGGCGCGCTTCGAGACGGGCAGCGCCGCGGAATACCAGATGTCGCGGTTTTCCCGCGCGTTCATAAAGCAGAAGAACACGCCGAGCGTCGCGTAAAACGGCGCGACGTAATAGCAGTAGTTCGGGATGAGCAGCATCGCGCCGAAGAGCGTGAACAGCACCGCCGCCGGATGCAACACCAGCCGCAGCTCCTTATAGAAGATCCGCGTCGTCATAGTCTCTCCTTTCCAGCGAAACAAACACATCCTCCAGCGTCGCGCCGTGCGCCCGGTAGCGCGCGAGAAAGCCCGCGCGCGTGTCGCTGCAGCGCACCGCGCCCTCGTGCAGCAGCGTGATGTGCGTGGCGCACTTTTCAAGGTCCGACGTGATGTGCGTCGAGAACAGGATGCTGCGCTCCCCGCTTTCCACCACGCGGCGAAACAGCGCCGTCAGCTCGTCGCGCGAGACGGGGTCCAGCCCGCTCGTCGGCTCGTCGAGAATCAGCAGCCGCGCGTCGTGCGACAGCGCGAGCGCCAGCATGTATTTCACCTTCATGCCCTCGGAGAGCTCGCGCAGCTTCTTCTCCTCGTCAATGGCGAAGAGCGCCAGCAGCCGGCGGTATTTCGCCTCGTCCCAGGCATCGTAAAACCGGCGCGTCACGTCCGTGACGGCGCGCACCTTGCGGTTTACATAAAAATCCGCGCTGCCCAGCACCACGCCGATCGACTGCTTGCATTGCAGTTCGTTGGCGTAGAAATCCATGCCGAACATGCGTACGGCGCCGCCGTCCGGACGCACGAGATGCAGCAGGGATTTAAGCGTGGTGCTCTTGCCCGCGCCGTTGCGCCCGATGAGTCCCATGATGGTCCCCGGCTCCACGGCGAAGGACACGTCCCGCAGCTGGAACGTCGGATAGGTCTTGCACAGATTGCTGACCTCCAGCATGCTCATGCCTCATCCTCCCCCAGCAGCTCCCGCAGCTTCGCGGCGAACGCCTGCGCGTTCTCCTCCGTCTCCTCCGGCAGCGCCTCGGCCGCCTGCCCGTCAAGCACCGCGTCCACGATGCGCTCGAAAAAGCGCGTGCGGTGCAGCGCGATGCCGCGCCGCCTGTCCGCCAGCAGCACGAGCGAATCGCCCGGCTCCAGGTCGAACATGTCGCGCACCTCCTTCGGGATGACGATCTGCCCCTTCGGCCCGATGCGGACCATGCCCATGAATGCATGCTCCGGTCGCCTCATGGTTGACACCTCCATAGTAAGAAAAGTATAACTTTTCTTACTTTATAGCACGATCCGCGCCCCCTGTCAAGCAAAAAACGCCCGCCCCGCATTTTGCGGGGCGGGCGAAGAGTCTGTCGAAAAACTCGAGTTTTTCGACAGAAGGGGCTTGCGCTGCATTCCTTGCCCTCGTTTGTTGCCCTCGTTTGCGAATGCGATTCGCAATATGAGGGCAATCCATTCCGCGAGAAGTATTTTTGCCCCACGGCGAAGCCGCGGGGCAAAAATGATTTGACTCAATTCGCGCCTCCGGGTGCGAACTCTGCGAGACTTTTTTTGACAAACTGACCGCCCGCCCGGCAGCACGCCGGGCGGGCGAAGATATTTACCGGGCTGCTTAGAGCGCCTCGACGGCGTCGATGACTTTCTGCGCCTGCTCCTCGGTGACGAGCTTTTTGCTCATGCAGAGATCGAACACCTCGCCGCAGGTCTTCTTATAGAAGGGGCGAATCATGAGGGGCTTTGCGATCTGCGGGACATACTTCTTCAAAATGTCCATGCCGCCGTAGTTGTCCATAAAGTCCTTGACGTTCAAGCTTCTGAAATCCATTGTATAATCTCCTTTCCAATTTCGCCCGCGTTGGCGGGCCGTTGAATGCGACGCATTCGATGTTCAAAGATTAACGCTTTTTACCTGATTTGTCAAGTAAAATGCTAGTTTTTCTGGTTTGTGGATGGGATTTTCTATGTATTTCCCACATTTCGTCCTGTGCAATTGTTGCTTTATCACAAAAATCTGTGAGTGGTAGTAACAGTTCCATTTCGATGTCCCGCTACGCAGGCAGGAAAGTGTACGGGCCGGTGTCGAATAGAATCAAAGGAATGGAGGTTTTGCCGATGCTGTACAGTACACTGATGCTGATGATGAGCAGCGCCTTTCTGATGCTGCGGCTGTCGCCAGGCGGATCGTTTCCGCGCCCGCTCACGGCCAAGGAGGAGCAGCAGTACATCGAGGCGTGGATGCAGGGCGACGTGGAGGCGCGCAACAAGCTCATCGAGCACAATCTGCGTCTCGTGGCGCACATCATCAAGAAATACTACACGCAGGCCGAGGATGCGGACGATCTCATTTCCATCGGCACGATCGGGCTGATAAAGGGCATCAACACCTACAACCCCGACAAGGGCGTCCGTCTCGCGACCTATGCCAGCCGCTGCACGGAAAACGAGATCCTGATGCACTTTCGCGCCGCGCGCAAGAGCGCGTCCGACCTCTCGCTCTCCGACGCGCTCGACACGGACGCCGACGGCAACAGCCTGTCGCTGATGGACATTCTCGCCGAGGAGGACGATCTGGACGAGCGGCTGGTGGAGAGCGAGACCAACCGCGCGCTGCGCCGCCACGTGGACACGGTGCTCGACGGGCGGGAGGCGGAGATCATCCGCATGCGTTATGGGCTCGACGGCAGACCGCCCATGACGCAGCGCGAGGTCGCCGCCGCGCACGGCATCAGCCGCAGCTATGTCTCGCGCATCGAAAAGCGCGCCATCGAAAAGCTGCGCGAAGCGTTTGCCGCGCAGGAGTTTTAACTACATCTGGCGGCAAACAGGGTTTGCCGCCAGGAGGGAATTGCGCTGCATTCCTTGCCCTCGTTCGCCACGTCGCGGAAAGCTCTGTATCGTTCGCTTCCCCGGCGAAGCCGGGGGATCGCGGTTTTATTCGGCCTCGCCGATTTTGTACGCGCGGTAGATTTTCTGAAACGCCTCCTTTTCCAACACGGAAACGCGATAGTCCGCCGCAAAGGTCTCCGGCGATGCGAGCGCCGCCCAGCGCGCCAGCAGCGCGGCGTTCCCCGCGTCGTCCTCCGGCGCGCGGGCGCGATACACCAGCGGCGCATGCCCCCGCTCGCGCAGAACGCACGGATACGCCCACAGCGTGCCAAAGCGCGAAAACTCCATCCACAGCAGATAGACGTCGCCCGCGGCGCTGTGCGCCTCGTAACAGGCCGTGCCGGCAGCCTGGCCGAGCAGCAGGCGCCGGAGCCCTCCTGTCCTCGGCCGCGCGCCGATAAGCGGCGCGGCGGTACCGGTCGGCTGCTTCATGGCGCGCTCACCTCCCCCGCGCGGTGGCAGGCGACGCGGCGTCCGGGCGCAAGCTCCCGCGTCTCCGGACAGCGCTGCGCGCACACCTCCGCCGCATAGGGGCAGCGCGTGTGGAACACGCAGCCCGCAGGCGGGTCGATGGGCGACGGGAGGTCGCCCTCCAGAATCACGCGCGTGCGGTGCGTGGTCGGGTCCGGCGTCGGCACGGCGCTCAGCAGCACCTGCGTGTAGGGGTGCAGCGGCCGCGAGAAGAGCGCGTCCGTCGCCGCCTCCTCCACCAGATGCCCCAGATACATCACGCCGACGCGGTCCGCCATATAGCGCACGACGGACATGTCGTGCGAGATGAACAGATACGTGAGCCGCTCCTCCCGCTGCAGGTCGAGCAGCAGGTTGATGATCTGCGAGCGGACGGAGACATCCAGCGCCGAGACCGGCTCGTCGCAGACGATGATGTCCGGGTGCAGCAAGATCGCCCGCGCGAGACCGACGCGCTGGCGCTGTCCGCCGGACAGCTCGTGCGGATAGCGGTAGAAATGCTCGGCGCGCAGGCCGACCTCCTCCAGCATCCGCAGCGCCAGCTCCATGCGCTCGCGCCGGGTGCCGATCCTCTGGATGGCGAGCGTCTCCATCAGGATATCGCCGATGTGCATCCGCCCGTCCAGCGAGGTGTAGGGGTCCTGAAAGACCATCTGCATCCGGCGGCGCATGGCGCGCAGCGCGCGCTCGGAGCACCGGGTGATGTCCGTCCCCGCAACGGTGACGGTCCCCTCCGTCGCCGGGAGGAGGCCGATGAGCGTCCGGCCGAGCGTGGACTTGCCGCAGCCCGTCTCGCCCACGAGGCCGTAGGTCTCGCCGCGATAGAGCGTAAGCGAAATGCCGTCCACGGCCTTGACGTTGCCGATCGTCTGGCCGGCGAAGCCCCGGATGGGGAAATAGGTCTTGACGCGCTCGGCCTGTAATAGGATTTCCTGTTCCATGGCGGCCCTCCTACGAATCCAGCGCGCCCGCGCGGAAGCAGCGGACCTTCTGCGTCGGGCCGACGGCGCGCAGCGCCGGCATCGACGCGGCGCACGCCTCCGCCGCGTACGGGCAGCGCGGACGGAACCGGCAGCCCTGCGGAATCTGGCTCAGCAGCGGCACCGTGCCCTCGATGATATACAGCCGCTCGCGACGTGCGCCCGTGATGGTGGGAATGCTGCGGAGCAGGCCGCGGGTATAGGGGTGCTGCGGCCGCGCGAACAGCGAGACGACGTCCGCCTCCTCCACGATCTGGCCGAGATACATGACGGCCACGCGGCCGCACGTCTCGGCCACGACGGAGAGGTCGTGCGTGATGAGGATGACGCCCATGTCCAGCTTGCGGTTGAGCGCCACGATCAGCTCCATGATCTGCGCCTGGATCGTCACGTCCAGCGCCGTGGTCGGCTCGTCCGCAATGAGCAGCTTCGGCCGGCAGCTGAGCGCGCACGCGATCATGACGCGCTGGCGCATCCCGCCGGACAGCTCGTGCGGATACTGATCGACCCGCTTTTCCGGGCTGGGGATGCCGACGAGGCGGAGCATCTCCACCGCCTTTTCCCGCGCCTCCCGCCGGGGCAGCTTCTGATGGATCCTCATGGACTCCATGATCTGCTCGCCGCAGGTGAACACGGGATTCAGGGAACTGAGACTGTCCTGAAACACCATGGCGATGTCCCGCCCGCGCACGGCGCGCATCTCCCGCTCCGGCAGGGCGAGGAGATTTTGGCCGTTGAACCGAATCTCGCCTTCGTAGCGGGCGAAGCGCTTTTCGTCATACAGCCGCAGGATCGACTGGCTTGTGACGGATTTGCCGCAGCCGCTCTCCCCCACGAGGCCGAGAATCTCGCCCCTGTCCACGGAAAACGACACGCCCTGCACCGCGTTCATCACGCCGCGCTCGGTCCGGAAGGACGTGGTGAGGTCCCGGACCTCCAGAATTTTTTCGCCCATGACCGGCCTCCTTAGTTCGCGTGCGGGTCGAGGATATCCCGCAGCCCGTCGCCGAAGACGTTCGTGCCCATCACGGCCAGCGCCGTCGCGAGGCCGGGATAGACGATCATCCACCACGCGGAGCTGATGACCTCGCGCCCTTCGGAGAGGATGTTGCCCCAGCTCGGCTGCGGCGCGGGCACGCCCACGCCCAGAAAGCTGAGCGCCGCCTCGGTGATGATCGAGTTTGCAAAGTTATATGATGCCTGCACCACCACCGCCGAGAGGATGTTCGGCGCAATGTGGCCCCAGATGATGCGAAACGACGACGCGCCCTGCGAGCGCAGCGCCTCGATATAGGTCTGCTCCTTCACGATGAGCGCAGAGGAGCGCGCGATGCGCGCCATGCGCGGGATGTACACGATGCTGAGCGCCAGGATCACGTTGAACGTGCTCTGCCCCAGCATCGCCATGAGCGCGATGGCAAGCAGCGTCGAGGGGATGGCGCTCAGCCCGTCGCAGATGCGCATAAGGACATTGTCCAGCGCCTTGTAATACGCGGCGTAGAGCCCCACGATCATGCCGAAGACCATGGAGCTGAGCCCCACGCTCATGCCCACGATCATGGAGACGCGCGCGCCGTAGATGATGCGGCTCAGAAGGTCGCGCCCCAGCTTGTCGGTGCCCAGCAGATATTCCCCGCCCGGCGCGGCCAGCCGGTCTGACACCGTCTGCGCCAGCGGGTCCGCCGGCGCGAGCACCGGCGCGAGGAGCGCGGCCAGCGCCAGAAGCAGCACGATCAGGCTGCCGATCACGGCCTGCTTGCTGCGAAAGAACCGCCGGAGCTTCAGCTGCCGCTGCTCGCGCCGCAGCCGGCGCTTCACGCCGGCCAGCCCGCGCTGTTCCAGAGTCCATGCGTCCATACCCGGCACCTCCTTCATTCCATCCGCACGCGCGGGTCGATCAGCCCGTAGAGCAGATCGAGCACGAGCGTGCACAGCACGTTCAGCAGCGACACCACGAGCACCACCGCCTGCACGACCTCATAGTCGCGGCGCATGACGGCGTTGAGCGTGAGCTTGCCGATGCCGGGAATGTTGAAGATCGTCTCCGTGACGGCGGCGCCGCCGAGGCAGGAGATGAACGCCAGCCCGACGACCGTTACGATGCCGACGAGCGCGTTTTTCATCGCGTGCCTGGCAAACATCCGAAACCGGGAGACGCCCTTCGCCTTTGCCATACGCATATAGTCCGCGCCGAGGATCTCCAGCATGGACGAGCGCGTCATGCGGATGATGAGCCCCATCTCAATAAAGCCCAGCGCAATGCCCGGCAGCAGCAGATAGCGGATGTGCGTGCCCCAGCCGTAGGCGCCGATCTCCTTATATCCGGAGGACGGCAGCCAGCCCAGCTTCACGGAAAAGAGCAGCACCAGCCCCAGCCCCATCAGAAAGCTCGGCATCGACACCCCGATGATGGAAAACGCGGAGATGACCTGGTCGGCCGCGCGTGAGCGCTTCACCGCCGCGAGCATCCCCAGCGGCACGCCCACGATCGTCGCGAACGCGATGGCCACCAGCGTCTGCTGCACGGTCGGGATCATGTGCGAGCGGATGATCTCCCACATGGTGCCGCTCATGAACAGGCTCGTCCCCAGGTCGCCGTGGAAAATATCGCGCACCCAGTGGACGTACTGGAGCACGAGCGGCTCGTTCAGCCCCAGCGTCTCGCGCAGCGCCGCAATCTGCTCCGGCGTGGCCTGGTCGCCGAGCATCACGGCCGCCGGGTCGCCGGGGACCAGATGGATCAGCAGAAAAATCACGACGGAGACGATGAACAGCACCGGGATCAGCGTCAGCAGCCGTCGGATCACATACTTGAGCATGGAACGTTCTCCTCAGGAAAGAATGATGATGACACGCCATATGCCGACGCGGCGTTTCGCGTCGGCATATGCGGATGAAAGGCGGGGCTTATTCGCTGACCGGGTGCGCGTTGACCCAGACCATGCGCTCCTTCATGAACACGCCCTCGACCTCGCTGGTGCAGACGCCGGAGCGCTCCGTGGTGCCAAATTTCACGACGGGGACGTACTCCTCGTACATGTACGCCTGCAGGTCGCTCCAGATCTGCCTGGCGGTCTCGAGGTCCGACTCGGCGGCGATGGCGGCAAGGTCGCTCTGGATGCGCGCGTCATCGCACCAGCCGGCCCAGGAGGCGGACAGGAACAGATTCATATTCGGCAGCACCTTCGGTCCAAAGCCCGTGATGAATGCGTCCCACGCCTCGGGCTTGGTGTTTCGCGTGGTGCTGTAGGTGGCGGAGTCGTAGGCCAGCACCTCGCAGTTGATGCCGATGCCGCGCAGCTCCTCCTGGATGACCTGCGCCTCGGCGTAGTAATCCGTGGCGTCGGAGTTCACGAGGATGCGGAACACGTCGTCATCCGTCCAGCCGGCCTGGTCGAAGAGGGCTCTGGCCGCATCGGGATCGTTCTGGTTGTAGCACGCGCCGCCCGCCTCGGTGTACCAGTTCGCGGAGCTCTGGAACATGTAGGAGGAATAGAGCTTGTAGAAATCCTCGTTCCCCATCGCGGCGTAGAGCAGGTCGTTGCTGTTGATGACCGCCTGCACCGCCTGACGGACCAGGGGATCGGCGCCAACGCCCTGCGACTTGTTGAAGATCAGCATCTGCAGCTCGGTCTCGGCGGAGAAGATGGTGTAATCGTCGTTGCCCTCAAACACGGGATAATCGTCGCCCTTGAGGGTGTTGGCAACGTCAAACTCACCCGTGCGGATGCCGTCCACCACCGTGGCCGTGTCGCCCGGGAAATAGAAGTACACCTCGTCGTAGTACGCCGTCTTGTGGCCGCCCCAGCCGGAATAGTCGCCCTCCTCGCCGTAGGGCTGATAGCCGGCGTTCGCAACCAGGCGGATATACTGGTCCGCGCGCCACTCGTCAAACGCATAGGGGCCGGTGCCGATGTATTCCGAGACCAGATCGCCCTCGCCCGCGGCCTCGATGACGGAGGCCGGCATGATGGCGGCCTGCTGGCCGAGACCCGCGATCATCTCGTTGAGATAGAGCGTGCCGGTCTCCATCGTGATCTGAACGGTGGCGTCGTCCACCTTCTCAAAGTGCGCGCCGCCCACCAGACTGTTGGCGTTGTCGGCGTTGTCGATCCAGCGGTTCATGGAGGCGACCACGTCGTCCGCCGTCATCTCCTCGCCGTTGTGAAACCGCACGCCCTGGCGCAGATGATAGGTGTAGACGGTGTGGTCCTCGTTCACGTCGTACGACTCGGCCAGCTCGCAGATGACCTGATCCTCCGCCGTGAAGGCGACGAGCTTTTCGAATACGGACCCGTACACGACCTCGGAGATGATGTCGTCCGAGCTCATGACGCAGTCGAGGTTGCCGGGCTCGCCGTCGAGCGCGATGTTCAGCACCGCGGCGCCGCCGCTCCGCGCGGTCTCGGAGCCGTTGGCCGCGCTGTCGCTGCCGCCGCCGCAGCCGGCAAGACAGCACACGCACAGCACGCACGCCAGGAGCAATGCAAGGGTTCTCTTCATGATCGGTTCCTCCCATGGTTTCAGTTTTTTTTGATACGTCTGATCCGATATGGATTTCGAAATAAAAAAAGCGGCAGCCTCTACCAATATACCACAACCGCGCGGCGCGGCGCGCGGCCGGCGGGCGGGCGGCTTCCCCACGGCCGCGTGAATTGCGGCTTGATTTCTGAAATCCGCCATGGTAGCATAGGTCCACGCGCGGCGTGTGACAGAGGCGCGGTCCAAGGCGGGCCGCATGTCGCCATTGTATGACAATTGTCCGCGCAGATAAAGCGCGAAATGTGCTTAAATTTATGCAAAAAATGCTGTTTTATGAAACGTGGGAGGCAATGCTATGAATCTTTTGATCCGGAACGGCGTGGTGATCGACCCGGCAAACCAGGTGCACGCGCGGCGGGATGTCCTGCTGGCCGACGGCAGAGTCGCCGCGGCGGACGGCGCCGCGCACATCGACCGTGTGATCGACGCCGGCGGCGGGGTCGTGTGCCCGGGCTTTCTCGACATGCATATGCACGAGGACCCCGTGCTGGAGACCGGCCGGATCTATGACGACCCGGAGCGGGCCATCCTCCGGTGCATGCTGCGCATGGGCGTGACGACGGCGGTCGCCGGCAACTGCGGCGAGAACGTCTGCCACCCGGCGGACTATCTGGACATTGTGGACCGCGACGGCGCGCCGGTCCACGTCGCCATGCTGGCGGGGCACGGATTTTTCCGAGAGCGCGCAGGCTGCACGGACAAGTACGCCCCCGCGACGGACGCGCAGATCGACCGCATGGCGCGCGAAATCGCCGAGAGTCTTGACCGCGGCTGCCTCGGCGTCTCCTACGGCATCCGCTATGTGCCGGGCATGGACGCCGGCGAGCTGGTGCAGACCGGCGCGCCCTGCTGCGGGGACGGCCGCCTGCTCGCCGCGCACATCCGCAGCGACGCGGAGGAGGTCTTCGACGCGGCGCGGGAGTTTCTCGACGCGGGGCGGCGGCTCGGCGTGCCGGTGCAGCTCTCGCACATCGGCAGCATGGCGGGCTTCGGCCAGATGGCGCGCTTTCTCGCGCTGGTGGACGACTATCGCGCCCGGGGCGTGGACGTCGCCTGCGACTGCTACCCCTACGCGGCGTTTTCCACCGACATCGGCGCGACGACCTATGACGACGGCTGGCTGGAGCGGTACGGCTGCGGGTATGACGCGGTGGAGCTGGCCGAGGGGAAATACAAGGGCCGGCGCTGCACGAAGGAAATCTTCGAGGAGCTGCGGCGCGATTTCCCGTCGTGCAAGACGATCTGCTACGTGATGCAGCAGGACGACGTGGACCTGGCCTACCGCCATCCCGGCGTGATATTGGCCAGCGACGGCACGCTCAGCGCCGGGCAGGGCCATCCGCGCGCGGCGGGCGCGTTCCCGCGGCTGCTGGGGCCGTACGTCCGCAGCGGCAGGCTCACGCTGGACGACGCCATCGCGCGCATGACGGCGCTTCCCGCGCGGCGGCTGGGTCTCGCGCGCAAGGGCCACCTCGCGCCCGGCGCGGACGCGGACGTGGTCATCTTCGATCCCGACACGGTGTGCGACCGCGCGACGTTTGCCGAGCCGCTGCTGGCTCCGGTCGGCATCCGGCACGTGATCGTCGGCGGCGTTCCGGCCGTGGAGGACGGCCGCGTCCTGTGCGCGGACGCGGGCCGGGCCGTCCGCGCCATGCGGCGGTGACGTTATTCGTCTGCGTGTTGACAAACCTGAAAAAAACCGGTAAAATCAGCAGAAAAGGGGGTGGCCCGCATGTCGGAGAATTTGGATCGCCACAGCCACGAGCACACACACATTGACGCGGACGGCCGCGTCTACACCCACACGCACGGAGCGGGCGACACGCACCCGCACACGCACAGCCATACGCAGACCAAGGCGGTCGTGAACCGGCTCTCGCGCGCAATCGGGCATCTGGAGTCGGTCAAGCGCATGGTGGAGGACGGGCGCGACTGCACCGAGGTGCTGATGCAGCTCGCGGCGGTGCGCTCGGCGCTGAACAACACGGCGAAGGTCATTTTGAAGGATCACATCGAGCACTGTCTCACCGACGCGGTGGAAACCGGCGACCAGCAGTCTATCGAGGACCTGAACGCCGCGATTGAGAAATTCATGTCCTGATCGACGAAACGGAGGGTCTGGCCGCAATGGAACAAGCAAAGGTCTATAGAAGCGCGCGCCCGGCGGAGGCTGCGGTCGGCGCGCTGCTGGACGCGATTGGCGCGGCGCCGGAGGCGCTCTCCGGCGCGCTCGTCGCAGTGAAGCTCGATTTTGGCGCGCAGGCGGCCGAGGCGCCCGCCCCCGCGCTGGTGCGCGCGCTCTGCGACGCGCTGCGCGCGCGCGGCGCATCGCCGTTTTTGACCGACTGCGGCGCGCCGGAGGGCAATGCGCTGGAGGCCCTGACCGCCGCCGCGCGGCTGGGCTATACGCAGGAGACCGTCGGCGCGCCGTGCGTCCTGGCCGACGGTGTCCGGGGCGAGGACTATGATCTCATTCCCATGCGCGGCGGCAAATTCCTGCGCTCGTGCCGCGTGGGACGCGCGCTCACCGACGCCGACTGCATCGTCAGCCTGACAGTCGCGCAGGCGGGCAGCGGCTTCGGCTATCGCGGCGTCCTGCACGCGCTGGGCTTCGGCGGCAGCGCCCGCCCCGGCAAGATCGAGGTGCAGAGCACGGGGCAGCCGGTCGTCGATGAGGCGGCGTGCATCGGCTGCGGCAAATGTACCACTGTCTGCGAGCACGGCGGCGCGCGCATCGACCCCGAGACCGGCAAGGCCTTCATTTTCAAGCTGCGCTGCGCCGGCTGCGTCCGGTGCAAAAACGTCTGTCCCGTGGGCGCGATTCACCCGGATTTTCAGATGGCGGACGACAAGATCCGCTGCAAGATCACGGAGGTGGCCAAGGCGCTCTGCGACCATCGCGCGCATTTTCATCTCGCGCTCGCGGACGGCGCGCTGCTCGCCTCCGCCGATCCCGCCGCGCTGGACGCCGCCTGCGCCGACCGGCTGCTCGCCGGGGACCCGGACGCGGAGACGGACTGCCGCGCCGGCATCGCGCACGCCGCCGCCATCGGTCTCGGCAGCGCGAAGTATGCGTGGGTCGAGCTTTAGGGTCCGGATGCCGTAAAAAAGAAAACGCCGCAAAAAAACGAAAGGCTGTGAAGCCCAGCCGGGACCCCGTCCCGACCGCGTTTCACAGCCTCTTTTTCTTCTTATTTTTTGCTTAGTAAGTTTACATAATAATGTGATCTATCACATTATGTTTATTCCTTTCCTATTCGCCCTCCGTGTCAGGGCGGCCGGATGTCTCCGCCAGCGCCTGGTTGAACGCATAGCCCAGCAGCATGAGCAAACCGAGCAGATCAAACCAGACCATCAGGATGATAACCGACGCGAGCGAGCCGTACACGATCGGGTATTTGGACGAGCGCCCGAACAGCCAGGAAAACAGGATGGACAGCCCCAGCATGCACACCGCGGAAAACAGCGCGCCCGGCCACCGGTAGCCAACGCGCTCGCGCGGCACCGTGAGCCCGTAGAGCATCCGGAGGATGAGCAGGATGATCGCGAACAGCAGCACGAAGCGCAGCCACGTCCACCACTTGCCGATGTGCAGCCACGGCGCGACCTGATCCAGCAGGTCGAGCACGTGCCGCCCGGACAGGATCAGCAGGATGCACAGGAACACGGCGAGCAGAAACGCCAGCGCGAACACGAAGCTCACGACGAGGCCGCCGATCGCGCCGAATCGCCGGCCGCCGCTGATATCCTCGGCGATGGCGGAAAAGGTGCGGAAAATCGCGCTGGCCGACGTCAGCATGGCGATGAACGCCACGATGAACACCGTCTGGTTCGCGTTGCCGGAGACATAGGTCAGAAAATCCCCGATCAGCGTGGAGGTCTCCTGCGGCAACACCAGGGACTCCAGCACGCCCATGACCGCGCCGGGATTGGAGAGCACGAGCGCCAGCAGATCATACAGGCAGATCATGCCGGGAAACAGCGCGAGCACCATGAGGTAAGCCAGCGCCGCCGCGGTGCGCGGCAGGCGCTTTCCGCCGTAAATGCGCGCCATGGAGACCGTGACGCGCACCGGGCGCCAGCTTTTCCAGTTTTTCATGCGCGGCTCACCTCCCCTTCATTCTATGCGCGCCGTGATGCAAAAACCGCCTTCGACAGTGCAAAGGCGGTTTTTTACAGGACGTTGTCTTACTTGGAGTTGAAGATCTTGAAGATGCTGTCGAACGGGTCCTCCTCCGCGGGCGCGGCGGCCGGCTGGGCCGGAGCGGCGGGCGCGGCGGGTGCTGCGGGCGCGGACTCCGCGGCAGCGGCGGCGGTGTAATAGCCTGTCTGCGGCGCGGCTGCGGGCGCGGCGGCCTCCGTGGACTCCTCGGTCTTGGTCACATCGTCAAAGCCCGTGGCGATGACCGTGACGCGAATCTCATCGTCAAGCGCGGAATCGAAGTTCGCGCCGAAGATGATGTTCGCCTCCGGATGCGCGGCCTCCTGCACGAGGTTCGCGGCCGTCTCAACATCCTCCAGGGTCATGTCCTCGGAGCCGATGATGTTGATGAGTACGCCGCGCGCGCCGTTGATGGAGGTCTCCATCAGGGGACTTGCCACGGCCATGCGGGCGGCGGCCTCCGCCTTGCCCTTGCCGGCGGCATGTCCAACGCCCATGTGCGCGAAGCCCGCGTCCCGCATGATGCAGGTCACGTCCGCGAAATCGAGGTTAATCAGGCCGGTGTTTTTGATGAGGTCGGAGATGCTGGTGACAGCCTGGCGCAGCACATCGTCCGCGATTTCAAAGGCGTTGGCCAGCGTGACCTTCTGGTCGGTGGCATATTTCAGGCGGTCGTTCGGAATGATGAGCAGCGAATCGACCTTGCCGAGCAGATCATTGATGCCGACGAGCGCCTGATCCATGCGGCGCTTGCCCTCGAACTTGAAGGGCTTGGTCACGACGGCGACGGTCAGGATATTGGCCTCGCGGGCAATGTCCGCGATGGTGGGCGCGGCGCCCGTGCCGGTGCCGCCGCCCATGCCGGCGGTGATGAACACCATATCCGCGTTTTCGAGACTCTTGGCAATATTATTGCGGCTTTCCTCGGCGCTGCGCTTGCCCGTTTCGGGGTCGCTGCCCGCGCCCTGACCATGGGTCAGCTTCTCGCCGATCTGGATCTTCTGATCGGCGTTGGACACCGCCAAAGCCTGTTTATCCGTATTGATGGCAACATACTCGATCCCCTGCGTGCCGGACTTGACCATGCGGTTGACGACGTTATTGCCGGCGCCGCCGACGCCTACCACCTTCAGGGTGACGACATTTTCCGGTCCGGTTTCGGTAGTATAGGGCATAGCTGGTTCCTCCCTGTTTCTATTTGGTTCATTTGCTTCCGGCGCATGGACGGGCCATGCGCGGTTTTTCTTTTTATTCTTTCCCATTTTATATCGTTTTCCTTATCAGGTCAATCTTTTTTTTACCCGGGGCTGAAATGCACCTTTTTGTCGATCGAAAGATCAATCGTTCCGGCGTCCTGCTCGGCAAGCTGCTCCACGGCGCTCTGCAGCATCCCGAATTTGTATTCCACGTTCTCGTCCTGCCCCAGGCGCACCGTGAACCGACCGAGATACGCAAACGCGGGGCTGGCGATATCGGACATGTCGATCACCGTCACGTCGCTCCACATATTGCGCGCGAGCAGCTGGTCGAGAATCTCCGAGAGGTACGTCACCTTCGGCGCGTCCTCCGCGCCGAGGGAGAGCACCTCGCCCACCTTCGGCACGAGCGGCTCCACGCCGTCCACCCGGATGAGTCCGTCCAGCTCCGCCTCCGTCGCCTGCTTGAGCAGCTTGCAGTTTTGATCCAGCACCCAGTAGTCCGTGCCGGACGGGACATAAGCCATGGCGCTGCTCTCCGTGATGGTGATGGTCACATGGCTCGGCAGCGCGCGCGTCACCTTCGCCTCGTCCACGTACGGCAGCTGCGAGAAGATGCGGCTGGCCGCCTCAAACCGGTTGATGAAAAAAAGATTTTCGCCGAGCTCGATACCGGAGGCCTCGATGACCTCCTCCGGCGTATAGAGCGTGCTGCCCTCCACGGTGATCTTTGAGACCTTGAAGAACACGCTCATCCCCAGAAACAGCGCCGCGCAGATCAGCAGCACCGTCAGCGGCGTATAAAGAAAACGCTTTCGATATTCTGCGCCGCGCTGTCTGCGCGGCCGTTGTGTTTTCATACAGGACCTCCCTTCGCCTGCGTCTCGCAGCGAATGTCCGCGCCGAGCGCGGCAAGCCGCCGGTCAAAGCCGTCGTACCCGCGGCAGATATAGTCGTCGTCCAGCAGCTCGGTGTGTCCCTCGGCGGAGAGCGCCGCCACCAGCATGGCCGCGCCCGCGCGCAGGTCGCTCGCCGTGAGCGGCGCGCCGGTGAGCTTCTCCACGCCGGAGATATACGCCACGCGCCCCTCGATGCTGACGTTCGCGCCGAGGCGGCGAAACTCCTCCGCGTGGCGGTAGCGGTTGGTGAAGATGTTCTCCGTGAACACCGTCGTGCCCCGCGCCTTGAGACAGGCCGCCATCAGCGGCGGCTGCGCATCCGTCGGAAAGCCGGGATACGGCCGCGTGACAACGGGCTTCGGCGCGATGAGCCGGCCCGTGGAGCGGAGGCGTACAGACGACGACGTCGTCATTATATCACACCCCGCCTCAGAAAGCGAGTCCAGAACCGTTAAAAAATGCGCGGGGTGCGCGTCGGTCAGCTCCATCTCCCCGCCGGTGGCGGCGCAGGCGCACAAAAGCGTGGCCGCGGCAATGCGATCGGAGAGGATGCGGTGCTCCACGGCGCGGCGCGGTCGGAAGCCGCCCACGGTGATGGTCGCGGTGCCCGCGCCGGTGATGGCCGCGCCCAGATTTTGCAGATATCGCTGGAGATCGACAATCTCCGGCTCGCGCGCCGCGTTGCAGACGACGGTCTCCCCCTCCGCGGCGCAGGCGGCCAGCATGACGTTTTCCGTCGCCCCCACGCTCGGAAACGGCAGGACGATCCGCGTGCCCGTGAGCGCGCCCTCCGCGCGGCAGACAATGTCGCCCCCGCGCTCGCGGACATCCGCGCCGAGCGCGCGCAGCGCCTCCAGATGCAGATCGACCGGGCGCGGACCAAGCTCGCATCCGCCCGGCATGGACAGCCGCGCCTCGCCGCAGCGCGCCAGAATCGCGCCGAGGAAAATGACCGACGAGCGCAGCTCCCGCATGAGCGAATGCGGGATATCGTTGCGGCTCATGCCGCGCGAGTCGATATACACGGCGTCCCCGCCGCGCTCCGCCGTGCAGCCGAGATGGCGCAGGATGCGCAGCGTGGTGTTCACGTCCCGCAGCTCCGGGACGTTGCGAAGCTCGGTCTCGCAGGGGGCGAGCACCGAGGCCGCCATGATGGGCAGGACGGCGTTCTTCGCGCCCTGCACCGCGACGCTGCCATGCAGCGTGTTTCCGCCGTTGATGTGCCAAATAGTCATAGTCGTTCCTCCGCGCAGCGATTTCATGCGGAATGGGGGACGCCCCGCAAATGCATGAAGTTTTACGCCATACTATGCGAAGGAATGCCAAAATGTCATTTTTCCCGCGTCTTTGCCAGCGCAATCGCCATATCCGCGATGCGCTCCGTCGCGTCCGGGACGCCGACGGCCTTCATATTCGCCGCCATGTCCCGCAGCGTCTGCGGCCCGGCGAGCAGCGCCTGCACCGCGTCCAGCAGCGTCTCGGCGGTGCATTCGCTCTCCAGCAGCACCTGCGCGCCGCCGGCGCGCTCCAGCACGCGGGCGTTGCGCTCCTGGTGGTTGTTCGTCACGTTCGGCGACGGCACCAGAATCGCGGGTTTGCCGAGAACCGTCAGCTCCGCGAGCGTGGACGCGCCCGCGCGGCAGAGCACCAGATCCGCCGCCGCCATCACGAGCGGCATGTCGTAGATATACGGCCGCACGTCCATGCCGCGCGCGGCCAGGTCCGCGCCGCACCGTTCCTGCAGCGCCGCGGCCATCCGGTCATAGCCCGTCTTCCCGGCGGAATGGATGAGCGAAAACGCCGGGGCCTCGCACGCCCGCGCGATGACCTCCGTCATGATCTCGTTCATATGCCGCGCGCCGAGCGAGCCCCATACGGAGACGACGAGCGGCCTGTCTGCCGGAAGGCCCAGCCGCGCCTTGGCCTCCGCCTTCGTGCAGGCGGAAAACGCGCCGCGCACCGGCGTGCCGGTGACCACCACCTTCGATGTGTCGCCGTAGGCGTCGCGGCTGTCCTCGAAGCCGACGAGGATGCGGTCCACGTCGTCCACGAGCATTTTCGTGGTCAGGCCGGGCACGGCGTTGGATTCATGCACCATCGTGGGCACGCCCAGCTGCGACGCGGCGCGCAGCACCGGGAAGCAGACATAGCCGCCGGTGCCGATGGCAATGTCCGGCTGGAAGTCCCGGATGATCTTCTTCGCCGCGCGGGTGGAGGAGATCACGTTGGAAAGCGACTTGACGTTGTACGCAAGCTCAGAGGGCTTCAGGCTGCGGTGGAAATTCGTGACCTCGACCGTGACAATCTCATAGCCCGCGCGCGGGACGAGATCGGTCTCCATACGGTCGCGCGCGCCGACGAACAGCACCCCGCAGTCCGGCTGCAGCGCGCGCAGCCGGTCCGCGACCGCGAGCGCGGGATTGATGTGCCCCGCGGTGCCGCCGCAGGTGAACAGAAAATTCATAAAACGCCCTCCACACTATGTCGATCTGCGCGCGGGTATCTCGCGCGATATGCTCAGAAGAATCCCCATCTCCGCCAGCTGCAGCACGAGCGCCGTGCCGCCATAGCTGAAAAACGGCAGCGAAATGCCGGTGCAGGGGATGAAATTCGTGACGACCGCGACGTTCAGCAGTACCTGCACAGCCAGCAGCGTCGTGACGCCGACGGCGACGAGAAAGCTGTAGCGGTCGGGCGTATGCAGGGCGATCCAGTAGCCGCGGCAGATGAGCAGCGCGAACAGCGCCAGCACCGCAAGCGCGCCGATGAGCCCCAGCTCCTCGCAGAGGATGGCGAAAATGTAGTCGTTGTGCTCCTCCGGCAGGTAGAGAAACTTCTGCCGCCCTTCGCCGAGTCCCAGCCCGGTGAAGCCGCCGGAGCCGACCGCCCAGAGCGACTGCTTGATCTGATACGCCTTGTCATAGAGCGGGTCGCCGATGGCCGGGCCGAAGGGGTCGCGCCAGACCGCGATGCGCTCCTGCACGTAGGACATCGTCTTTGACGCGACGTAGATCAGCGCCGCGCCCGCGCCCACGGCGCCGACGAGATACTGCCAGCGCATCCCGCCGACGAACAGCATCACCGCCGCGAGCGCGCAGATGATGATCGCGCACGAGAGATGCGGCTCCAGCGCGAGCAGCCCGATGATCGCGATGAGAATCGCGGCGTACGGCAGCACGCCGTATTTGAACGTTTTCATCTGCGCGCGCGTGTTGCAGATCATGTTCGCAAACATGAGGATGACCGCGAGCTTCACGGCCTCGGACGGCTGGAACTGAAACACCTTGAGATCAATCCAGCGCCGGGCGCCGTTGGCCTCCGTGCCGATGATCGGCACCAGCGCGAGCGCCGCCATGGAGAGCAGAAAGATCAGCACCGTATACCGGCGGTAGGTCGCCATGGGGATGCGCGAGCAGACGATCATCAAAAACGCGCCGAACGCGGCGAAGCCGGCCTGCCGGATGAAATAGTAGGCCGGGCTGTGCCCCTCGTAATAGGCGCTTGGAAAGCTCGCGGAGAACACCATCACGAGCCCGAACAGCAGCAGCATCAGCGTCAGCGCGAGCAGCGGAAAATCCATGCCGCCGCGCACGGTCTCGGCCGGCTCCGGCCGGGCGGCGCGGCGCGGGATGCGCCGGATGTTTTCGTTCATGTGGTTCCCTCCCTGCGTTTGGATCGCGGCGTTCGCTCTGTCGCGCGGCATCACGCGCCGTACCGGTGAAACACACCGATGAAGGACAGAATCGCAAACGCCGCCGACACGCCCGTGAAGAGCGCGAAAAGCTGCCGCTCCGTCCACTTCCTGCCGCTCCAGCCGCCCATCTCCAGATGGTGGTGAAACGGCGCCATCTTAAACACGCGCTTGCCGTGCGTGAGCTTGAAATAGCTCACCTGAATGATGTCCGAAAGCGTCTCGATGATGTACATGATGCCGAGCGTCACGAGAATGAGCGGCATGTCGTAGGCGAAGGCCATCGCCGCCACCGCGCCGCCGAGAAACAGCGACCCCGTGTCGCCCATGAACACCTTGGCGGGGTTGAAGTTATACAGCAGAAAGCCGAGCAGGCCCCCCGCGAGCCCGGACGCGAACACGCCGAGGGAGAGCACGCTCTGCCCCCAGAGGAACGTCACCGCGGCGAAAAACACGCACACCGGGATGCTCGTGCCGGCCGCGAGACCGTCCACCCCGTCGGTGAGATTCACGGCGTTCACCGTGCCGACGATGACGAACGCGGCCAGAATGACATACAGCGCCTCCGGCAGCGGCTTCGTCACGTTCCAGAACGGGATATAGAGATTCGTCGTCACATAGCCGAAGCGGCGCATGAGAAAGATGAACGCCGCCGCCGCGACGAGCTGCAGCAGAAACTTCTTTCTCGCCGTGAGTCCGAGATTTTCCTTTTTCTTCAGTTTTTCATAGTCGTCCAGAAACCCGATCGCGCCGAACACCAGCGCGAACAGCAGGCAGAACATGTGGCCGTAGTCCCCGTCCAGCATGCAGCTGAAGCCCACCGTGAGGCACACGAGGGCGACGGCGGCAATGAACATGATGCCGCCCATGGTGGGGGTTCCGTTTTTGGACATGTGCCACGTCGGCCCGTCGGTTTTGATGCTCTGCCCCGCCTTGATCCGGCGCAGATACGGCACCAGAAACACCCCGATGCCGCTTGCCGCGACAAATCCGATCACAAATGCCAGAATCAGCTTTCCCGTCATACTTCGTTCTTCCTCTTCTCCAGTATTTCCGCCACGATCTCGCGCTCATCCATGTGGATTTTTTCCTTCCCGATGATCTGGTAGTCCTCGTGGCCCTTGCCGCAGAGGATGATGATATCGTCCCTGCGGTGATGCTCGATGGCGTAGGCGATGGCCTCGCGCCGGTCGGGACGCACGACGTAGGGCGTGCGCGTCTCCGCGAGGCCCGGCAGGATATCGGCGATGATGGCCTCCGGGTCCTCGGTGCGCGGATTGTCGCTCGTGACGATGACGAAATCCGCCTTCTCGCCCGCGATGCGGCCCATGACCGGGCGCTTGCCCCGGTCGCGGTCGCCGCCGCAGCCAAACAGGAACACCACGCGCGCGGGCGCAAACTGGCGCACCGTGGCAAGGATGTTCTCCACCGCGTCGGGCGTCACGGCGTAGTCGATGAGAATGCTGTAGTCCCCGTCCGTGGGGACGACCTCGGCGCGGCCCTTGACGGCCTCGGCCGTCCCAAGCGCGGCGGCGCATGCGTCCAGCCGCACGCCCAGCGCAAGCGCGGCGGCGATTACCGCGAGCGCGTTGTACACCGAGAACATGCCCGGGATGCCGAGTGCGACGCGCGAGAGCTGGTCGCCCGCGAGCGCCATGAAGCGCACGCCCGTGGCCGAGAGCCGCACGTCCTTCGCCACAAGATCGGCGTGGTTGTCTTTCGCGGAATAGGTCGTGACCGGGCAGCGCGCGCGGTCGATGATCGTCCGCGCCCACTTGTCGTCCGCGTTCACGACACCCATGTCGCTCTGGGAAAACAGAATCGCCTTCGCCTCGGCATAGGCGTCCATGGTCTTGTGAAAATCCAGGTGGTCCTGCGAGAGGTTGGTGAACACGCCCACGCGAAAGCGCAGGCCCGCCACGCGGTGCAGCACCAGCGAGTGGGAGGAGACCTCCATCACCGCGTGCGTGCATCCGGCGTCCGCCATGGCGCGCAGGAGCCGCTGCAGCTCGTAGGAGTCCGGCGTGGTGTGATCGGTGTGCAGCGTCTCGCTCCCGATCATGTTCCAGTTCGTGCCGATGAGCCCCACCTTCGCGTCGAGCGCCTGCTCCAGCACGTGCTTGAGGAGGGTGGTGGTCGTCGTCTTGCCGTTCGTGCCGGTCACGCCGACGAGCCGCAGCTCCCGCGCCGGATGGCCGAAGTACGCCGCGCTCACCTGCGCGAGCGCAAGGCGGCTGTCGGCGACGAGGACATAGGGCGCGCCGTTTTCCGGCGGCTCCTCGCACAGCACCGCCGCCGCGCCCTTCTCCGCCGCCATGGGGATGAACCTGTGGCCGTCGGACTCATAGCCGCGCACGGCGACGAAGAGGTCTCCCGGCCGCGTGCCGCGGGAATCAAAGCTGATGTCCCGGATCTCCGTCTCCGGGTCGGCCGTGCTGTGCAGCACCGCGACATCCGCAAGCAGATTTTTCAGTTTCATCAACAGGTCCCTCCGTTTCTCTCAAGTAAACGCAAAATACAGATAGCCTTCAGCGAGCCGCAAGGCCAGCCCCGGCAGCGCTTCGCGCCCGCAGGCGCGAAAGAAATCCCAATCGTTTTTGCCGTGGCTCCGCCGCGGCAAAAACACCCTGAGGCGAGCAAGGCGAGCCCGCACGCCGACCAACCGAGGCACAGCCGAGGGCGATGGAGCGTGCGTCCCTCAAGTGAATGCCGCACTGCGGCATTCACTTGAAGATTGTTTTAGTACCGCCCCAGCATGCCCGCGTCGCTCGTGACGAGCGAGACGCGCACCACTGTGCCGTGATCGACCGGCGTCCCGGCCGGGATACTCTGGTCGGTGATGCTCTGGGTATTGGGGCTGGTGATGGAGCTCTGCGTCGTGAGATAAAGTCCCATGGCCGCGAGCCGGTCGCGCGCGTCCTGATACGTCAGCGCCGTGAGATCGGGCATCGTCTCCTGCTCGGCGGACGGCTCCGCGCCCGCGTAGAGGAGGATGGTGCTGCCGTTGGCAACGACGGCGGCGCCGCCCGGAAGCTGCTGCGTGACCGTGTCGCCCTCGCCGATGATCCGGGCGCTCAGGCCCACATCCTGCAGCGCGGCCTGCGCCTGCTCCAGCGTGAGTCCCGTGACGTTCGGCACCGTCTTATCCATGTAGGCCTTCTCCGTCTCGGAATATTCGGGGTCCACGCCCATGTAGGGCAGAATGTCGGCAAACATCTTCCCCACCGTCGGCGCGCCCATCTGGCCGCCGCTGATGTAGATGCCGGTCTCGTTGCTCGGCGTGTCGAGCAGCACGAGGATGACGATCTTCGGATCGTCCGCCGGGGCAAAGCCGATGAACGAGACGATATACTCCTTCGGCCCGCCGGCCGCGTCCTGCGCGACCTTCTCCGAGGTGCCGGTTTTGCCGCCGATGCGATAGCCCGCGACGTAGGCGTTCTTGCCGGTGCCGTCCACGGGGTCGCCCACGACCTGCTCCAGAATGGCGCGCACTCTGGCGCTGGTCTCCTCGCTGATGACCTGCCGCACGACGGTCGGCTCGTTGGCCGAGATGACCTTGCCGTTCGCGTCCGTGACCTCGCGCACAACGTACGGCTGCATGAGATAGCCGCCGTTGACGCAGGCGCTCACCGCCGTGATGAGCTGCAGCGGCGTAATGGTAAACGTCTGGCCGAAGGAGGCCGAGGCGAGCTGCGAGAGGTTCTCGCTATCATAAAACGTGTTCTGGCTCCACCAGATGCTGCCCGATTCGCCGGCGAGATCAATGCCGGTCCGGGCCGTGAGCGTGCTGTCCCGATTCGTCGTGAGATTCAGAAAACCGAAGGCCTCGGCGTATTTATAGAACGTCTCCGCGCCGACGAGCTGGCCGATCTGCACGAAGGCCACGTTGCACGAGTGCTGCACCGCCTGCGTGAGTGACTGCGCGCCGTGGCCGGCGGTCTTCCAGCACTTGACGGGGTCAGTCCGGCCGCGCACCGCCGTGCTGCCGCCGCAGTAGAAGGACGAGTTTTCGTCCACAACGCCCTCCTCCAGCGCCATGGAGAGCGTGATGATCTTGAACGTGGAGCCGGGCTCATACGTGTCGGAGATTGCCTTGTTGCGCCACTGCCGCTGCTGCGCGGCGGCGCGGAGCTCGGCCTTCTCGGTCTCGTCCTCCGCCGCGTCGATCTTCTGCTGCGCCGCGTCGCTCACGGCCTGATAGTCGTTCAGATCGAAGTTGCCGAGCGACACCATGCCGAGGATGGCGCCGGTGTTCGGATTCATGGCGATGGCGGCCGCGCCGTTTTGCACGTCGTAGTCCTGCACCGCCTGCTGGAGATGCTTCTCCAGATAATACTGGATCGTCGCGTCCGTCGTGAGCGTCACGTCGTAGCCGACGGCCGCGTCGATGTAGTCCTCATACCGCACGAGGAGCATCCCCGTGCCCTTTTCGTCCGCCGCGCGCACAATGCGCCCCGTCTTGCCGGAGAGCGCGTCGTCATAGCGGCTTTCGATGCCGGCAAGGCCGGTGTTGTCCATGCCCACGAAGCCGATGATGTGCGCCGCGAGGCTGCCGTAGGGATAATAGCGCTTCGAGTCCGTCGCCATCCAGACGCCGACGATGTTGTTTTCCTCCTTGAACTCGCGGATCCGGTCGGCGTCCTCCGGGTCCACCTGCCGCGCCACGATCTCGTAGAAGGACTGGTGGTTCTCCGCCTTGGCGAGCACGGTCTCGTAGTCCACGCCGTATTTTTCGCCCAGAATGTCCGTGACGGTGCGGGCGATCAGCGCCGCGTCCTCGTCGTACTTCACGATGTCCGCCGGGCTGAGAATGACGGTCTCGCGTGTGGCACTTTTTGCAAGAATTTTCCCGTTGCAATCGTAAATCGTGCCGCGCAGTGCCGCCACTTCCTTCTTGCGCAGCTGCTGCGAAATGGCCCCCTGCTCGTACTCGTCATGCTTGACGATCATGACATGATACAGCCGCCCGCCGAGGACTAAAAAAGCAACTATGCCGCACACTACCAGCAGGAAGAGTGTGCGGCGAAGCATCATGCGGTTCGGCGTGCGGGCGCTGGCGCGCCCGGTCGGTTTCTGTGTCATATGGTTCTCCTTACTCGCGCGTGGGTTTGCAGACTGCCTGCTACTATCTTACCGCAGGCATCAGCCGAAATATTCCGCAATCGACGAAAGAAAATCGCCGAGGCGGTCCACCAGGCTGACGGACTCCGCTCGCTCGCTCAGGACGACCGCCTTGTCCTCGGCGGTGCTGTTGATGAAATAGATCTGGTCGCTGCGGGGCTTCTGCATTCCCAGCTCGTTGATGGCGTAGTCCTCCAGCTCTGTGAGATTGAAGGCCGTCTCGTAGTCGATCAGCAGATCGTCCTGCCGTTTTTGCAGCTCCTCGACCTGGTGCTCCAGCGCAAGGACGTTTTCCGACGCGGCGCTCATGCCCACGTGCGCAAAGATCACGACGACCAGCAGCGCCGCCGCGAGGGCAAAGCCCAGCACCGCCGCCGGCGCGATCGCCTGCCGGGGGACGGCGCGCGTCTTCTGCACGACCTCCTCGTCGATGCGGGGCGCGTTTGCGATGGCTTCGCGCGGGAGGCTGTAAAAATACGCTTCCTCCTCCGGCTGCGCGATGTCATAGGCAAGGCTGCCCGTGACAGGGGTCGCGGTATAGGTTTTTTTCGCAGCGGCAGCTGGCATGAGAATCTCTCCTTTCGAGGGGCGGTCGGGTCACACGCGCTCGGCAACGCGCAGCTTGGCGCTGCGGGCGCGGGGATTTTGTTCGGTTTCCTCCCGTGTCGGCGTGATGGGCTTGCGCGTGACGCTGCGGAGCGTCTGCACGAAGCCGCAGGTGCACACGGGAAATTCGCGCGGGCAGGTGCAGCCGTCCTCGCGGGCATGGATGCCGGCCTTGACGATGCGGTCCTCCAGCGAATGAAAGCTGATGACGGCGAGCCTGCCGCCGGGGCGGAGCTTGTCCGGCGCCGTCTCCATCATGGCGCGCACGGCCTCCAGCTCGTCATTGACGGCGATGCGGATGGCCTGAAACGCGCGCTTGGCCGGGTGCTGCTTTTCGCGCAGCGCGGCGGCCGGCATGGCGCCGCGGATCACGTCCACCAGCTCCCCGGTGGTGGCGATTTCCCGCACGGCGCGGGCGCGGACAATGGCGGCGGCGATGCGCGGCGCGTGCCGCTCCTCGCCGAAATCATAAAAGATGCGGCGGAGCTTTTCCTCCGGCCAGCGGTTGACGACGAACCACGCGCTCAGATCGTCCGAGGCGTCCATGCGCATGTCGAGCGGCGCGTCCTGCATGTAGGAAAAACCGCGGTCGCGCTCGTCCAGCTGCGGCGAGGAGACGCCTAGATCAAACAGCATCCCGTCCACGGCCGCGATTCCCAGCGAATCGAGAATCTCCGCCGTGTCGCGGAAGTTGCCGTGGATCAGCCGCACGCGGCCGCCGTAGGGCGCGAGCCGCTCGCCGGCGCGCGCGAGCGCCGTCTCGTCCCGGTCGATGCCGATGAGCCGCCCGGTCGTCAGGCGCTTCGCAATCTCCTCCGCGTGGCCGCCCAGGCCGAGCGTCCCGTCCACATACACGCCGTCGGGACGGATCTGCAGCGCCTCGATGCACTCCGGCAGCAGCACGGAGATATGCCTGACTTCCATCAGAAATCCAACTCCTCCATGACCGCCGCGATGTTCTCCGGCTGGCTCTCCTCCGCGCAGATCGCGGCCCACGCCTCGCTGTCCCACAGCTCCGCGTGGTTGTTCGCGCCGACCACGGTCACGTTCTTGACGAGGCCGACCTTTTCCCGCAGATTCTGCGGCAGAAGGATGCGGCCCTGCCCGTCCAGCTCGCACTTGGCGGCGTTGGCAAACAGCGGGCGCACCCGCCGCTGCTTCACGTACGGCATGGCGTTCACCTTGTCGGAGAGCACCTGCCAGTTTTCCGCGTTGTACGCGCAGAGGCAATTGTCCATCGAAATCGTCACATAAAACACGTCGCCCAGCTCTTCCCGAAGCTTGGCGGGAATAAACACCCGGCCCTTCGCATCCAGACTGTGCTGATAGATGCCGGTCATTTATTTCCCTCCCCTCTCCGAAAAGTCGCGGTTCAAAAAAGCAATTCAGACGACAAAGCCGCCCCGGCCCGCGCGGGCGGGTCCGGGGCCGGACGGCAGGCGCCGCCCGACCAGCTTCATCGTTTCCGCGCTGCGGAACGTTCCTTCGCGGTTATGCGGCACCATTTTGCCACATTTTCCACCACAACGCCCCACTTTGGTTTTATTATAATGGCTGCTCCAAAAAAATTCAAGCAAAAATTCGTCGCGCCGCGCACCGCTCCGGCAGAAAGTTTCGGCACATTATGGGGAACGGCGCGCGGCACAAGGTCTTGTGCCGCGGCGGGAGCATGCGCCGTCTGCCGGCACAAAATATGGACGCCCGCCCGCGTCCCGTTCCGGCGTAAATCTCAAATTTTGCGGATTTGCACAAAAAATTTCGGCAAAAGGACAAAAACTACCGGTTTTCGCGCGCGCGCGAGCGTTAAGATTGTGCAAAGAAATGAATTTGAAACGTCCCTCTTGACAATGGGAAATGCGAGGATTATAGTTGACGCGCTTAATGTCGCCCCTGCGGCAGCGGGAGAACCATTTTGGGGGGTGCATCCGTCCTGCGGACGGTAGGAGACCTTCTTCTCCGAACCCGGCAGCTAATCTCGTCAGCATAGGAAGGACGCGGAGTATCGCGCCAGACGCTCCGCCCATCTATGCGCTGACGTCTCAGGACGCAGCGCCTTTTGTTCGCCCAAAAAGCGGATAAGGAGAATCGAAGATCATGAAGGAAAAACTGCGCGCGCTCCTGCTGGGAAAGCGGCTGGAGGATTCCAGGCTCGCGGGGGAAAAGTTCAACGTCCTGTGGGGCATTCCGGTGTTCGCGAGCGACGCGATCTCCTCCGTCAGCTACGCCGGCGAGGAGATTCTGCTCGTGCTCATCCCGGTGCTGGGCGCGATGGCCTACGGAAGGTTTCTGCCCATCGTGGCGGCGATCATCGGCCTGCTCGCCATTCTGGTGTTCTGCTACCGGCAGACGATTGACGCCTATCCCCAGGGCGGCGGCGCGTATATCGTGGCGACGGACAATCTCGGCGAGAAGCCGGGGCTGGTCGCCGGCGCCGCGCTCATCATCGGCTATGTCCTCACGGTCGCCGTCAGCGCCTGCGCGGGCGCGGCCGCCGTGACCTCGGCGTTTCCGGAGCTGCTCGCGTGGAAGACGCTTATCGCGCTCGCGCTGATCGTGCTGCTCACGTGGGGCAATCTGCGCGGGATGCGCGAGTCGGCCGTGATGTTCGGCGTGCCGACGTATCTGTTCATCGCGACCATGCTCACGCTGATCGTCGTCGGCGCTGTGCGCTACGCCGCCGGGAACTATACGCCGCAGGAGGTCGTAATCGCGACCGAAAGCGCCCGCGACATGATGCTGTTCGTGATTCTGCGCGCGTTCGCCTCCGGCTGCACGGCGCTCACCGGCGTGGAGGCCGTGTCCAACGGCGTGCCGAACTTCCGCGACCCCGCCCAGAAGAACGCGAAAAAGGTGCTCTACGCCATGGCGGGGTTCGTGTGCATCGTGTTTCTGGGCGTGAGCACGCTCATCTGCTTGTATCGCATCGTGCCCAACGAGCAGGCCACGGCCGTGAGCCAGCTTGCGGCCGCGGTGTTCGGGCAGGGCAGCGCCCTCTATTATGTGGTGCAGGTCATGACGGTCGTCATTCTGACGCTCGCGGCCAACACGGCCTTTGCCGGGCTGCCCCTGCTCATGGCGCTCATGGCGCAGGACGGCTATCTGCCCCGGAAGCTCATCTCCCGCGGCAGCCGGTTGAATTTTTCCAACGGCATCCTGCTGTTGTTCGTCTCCGCCGCCGTGCTTGTGGTCGCGTTTCGCGGCGACCAGCACCTGCTGCTCCCGCTCTATGCCAGCGGCGTGTTCCTCTCGTTCCTGCTCAGCCAGGTCGGCATGGTGGTCCACGTGGCGATGAAGTTCACCAGCGGCGCGTGGGTCACGCTCGTGTGCATCGTGCTGCTCGTGCTGCTGATGCTGAAGATCAAAAAACACTACACCGGCGTTCTGGCGGACCTGAACGTGCCCACGCCGGAGGCCGCCGCCGCGCTGCTGGGCCACACCCAGCCGGGCAAGATCATCCTGCCGGTGCAGTCTCTGAACCGGGCGTTCATCAAGGTCATCAACTGCGCGCAGGAGTTTCGCGGCGTGGAAATCGAATATTACCACGTCTGCGCGGACGAGGCGTCCGCGCTCCGGCTGAAGGCGCAGATCGAGGCGCTCGGCGTGCCGGGCACGTTCGTCTATGACGTGACGCACTACCGCAACACGGAGGAGATCCTCATGCGCCACATCGAGGCCGAGCACGGCAAGCTGCCGGCGCACCAGTATCTCACGGTCATGATGGCGCAGATTGTGACGCACAAGTGGTATGAGCGCCCGCTGCACAACCAGACCACCCGCACGCTCATCCGGCGGATGGAGCGATACCGGAACGTGTACGTGTTCCAAGTGCCGTATCTGCTGCAGTAAATAAAAAATCACTCCGCCCCGGCGTTTTGACAACACGCCGGGGCGGAGCTTTTTCAGAAAATTGTGTGCATCTGGATACGCGGCGTGGTATAATACCACTCGATACGCGCACACGCGCGGGAATTGAGGGTATCGTTCTATGCAAAAGAAGCCTACAGAGCGGGCGCAGGCCCGGGAATCGCGCCGGCAGCGGCTGTATGAGATCATCGAGATCGGCGCCTCCGGCGACGCCGTCAGCCGCGGGTACGATATATTCTACACGCTCGCCATCGTCATCAACCTGATCGCGAGCATCTCGGCCACGTTCGACAGCGTCGAGGCGCGCTTCGGCACGCTGATCGACGTGATCGAATATCTCACCGTCATTTCCTTCACCGCCGACTATGTGCTCCGGCTCGTCACGGCGGACTTCCGCTATCGCGGCAAGCCGCGCGGCGCCGCCGCGCTACGGTACGCGGTGTCGTTCGCCGGCATCATCGACCTGCTGTCGTTTTTGCCGACCTATCTGCCGGTGTTCTTCCCCTCCGGCGTGGTGGCGTTCCGCATTTTCCGCGTCATCCGCATCTTCCGGCTGTTTCGCATCAACGCATACTACGACTCGCTCAACGTGATTACGTCCGTCCTCTCCAACAAGCGCAATCAGCTCATCTCCTCCGTCTCCATCCTGCTGGTGCTGATGCTGGCCTCCAGCCTCTGCATGTACAGCCTGGAGCATGCCGCGCAGCCGGAGGTGTTCGCCAACGCCCTCTCCGGCATCTGGTGGGCCGCCTCGACGCTGCTCACGGTCGGCTATGGCGACATTTACCCCATCACGCCCATCGGCCGCGTACTCGGCATCATCATCACATTTCTCGGCGTCGGTGTGGTGGCCATCCCTACCGGTATCATCTCCGCCGGCTTCGTGGAGCAGGACGCGCGGCTCAAGCGCCTGAGCGAGCAGGCGAACGAGTTTGACATGCACTTCATCAAGGTGCAGCTGCACCGGCACGACGCCTGGACCGGCACCGCCATCCGGCAGCTCGGCCTGCCGCACGGCGTGATCGTCGCCGCCATCCAGCGGGACAAGAAGGTCGTCGTTCCGCGCGGCGACGTGGTGCTGGCCGACGGCGACGTGCTCGTCATCGGCGCGGAGTATTTCAAGGACGACTGGCGCATCGACCTCAAGGAGATCGTGCTGCGCCGCCAGAGCCCGTGGAACGGGCAGTGCATCCGCGATCTGGACATTTCCCGCCAGACGATCATCGTCCTTGTCAAGCGGCGCGGCACCATGCTCATTCCGCGCGGGGATCTTGTGCTGCGCGAGGGCGACGAGGTGCTGCTTTACACCAAGTCGCACTACGCCGACGCCGTATCGGTTGAAATCTAAAGGGGCCGCCTCCGGGCGGTCCCTTCCCTTTCGCCGCACGGCAGAGGGGTGTTGGCGGGGGTGCGGGATTGGGGCTGGTTCCTTCGTTACTGAACCGCAGATGGTTGGACGTAGACCTGGCGTTGGCGTGTGCGCTGGTTTGGGGCTGGTGGCCTCGTTAAGATACCGCAGATGGTTGAACGTGGTGCAGGCATTCCACCCGCTTTCTTTTCAGCGCGAAAAGAAAGCCGGTGGAGCCGGAAAGAAACGCTGGGGGGGTGCGGAGGTGGGCATCGCTTCTTCCGGAACCGCACGCAGAGCGCGCGGTTCCGGGGGCTTACCCTTCTACGGTTGGACTAGGCTGTACGAGCGGCGCAAGTGCGCCGCCGTACTCCGGGGTGCGGGAGACGGGGATTGTGGGTATCTTGGTGCGGAGTTGCGCGCCGCTTGTTGTGCAAGCGTTGATGCGGCATGGAGCATCGCGCGTTGTCGTACTCCAGAGCTCGTGGGACGGGGCCAGGTATTATATTGGCTGCCATTATGAGGAGCGAAGCGACGAGATAATCCCCCCGTTAGAGCGGCAAGCACCGCAGGGAATTGCCAAGGCACGTAAAACACACCGCAGCGCTGAGCTGTAGTTTTAGTCGCTTGCATTATATCCCACTTCGCACCGATTCTCCGGCACCCAGCCTGTGCGTTCCGCAACGCAGCAGCCACCTTTGCCGAATGTCCCGCCTCCGGGGGTTGTTAAAGGGCGGTTAGCCCCTTGACCAAGCGCCCCTTTCTTTGCGGCTCCACCGCGTTTCTTTCCGGCAAGACGGAAAGAAATGGGGTGGACTCTGCACTGAGACAATGATTGCAGTACGTAATA
>CACWHX010000018.1 GCA_902760845.1 Oscillospiraceae bacterium | reverse complement strand
CACGCGGTGATGCAGGACGGGCTGAAGGTCATCACACTTGAGGCGAAGAACACCCCGACGCAGGTCCAGCTGCGGAAGGTCGATCCCGACGGCAACGGCATCAGCGGCGCGCAGCTGCAGCTGCTGGACAAGACCAAGCCCGCGGAAGCGGTCAGCGACGCGCAGGGCGCGGCGCCGGACTGGTTCCAAAGAGGTGTTGAGGCGGCGCTGCTCGCGCCCACCGCGGTGAATCAGCAGAAGTTCAAGTTCACGCTTCACGGGAACCATGTTTCTGCCAAAGCCGGAACCGGTTTTTACAGCAAGGTTGACCTTGGCATTGCGAAGTATCACTTTGAGATCGGCGCGGGGAAGGACAACTTCACCTGGGCATAAGGAAAGGACGGAAAGAGGGGAGCGCCTCTTTCCGTCCCTGCTTTGTTCAGAAGACACGCACGTACAGCGCGACGGCCGCCGCGGCCGCGACCACGCCGCCGACCGTGGAGATGACTCCGTAGATCCTTCTGGACTCGGGATCGTCCTTTTCTTTGCCCCGGTAATACAGCCCCGCGATCAGCACGACCGCGCCGATGAGGACGCCCAGAATGCCTATGGCCATTGCTTCCACCTCCACTTCAATAAAAATGACGAATGCACCATGACAACCACCGACCCCGCGTTGTGCACGAGCGCGCCGACCACGGGATTCAGGACCCCCAGCGCCGCCAGCGCGAGCGCCAGGAAGTTCAGCGCCATCGAAAACGTCAGGTTCGCCTTGATGACGCGCATCATGTGCCGGGACAGCGCCAGCAGGTGCGGCAGCTCCTTCACGTCGTCGTTGACGAGCACGATGTCCGCCGCGTCCACGGTGATGTCGCTGCCGACGCCGCCCATGGCGATGCCGACGTTCGCCGTTTTCAGCGACGGCGCGTCGTTGATGCCGTCGCCCACCATGCAGACGGCCTCGCCCCGGCGCTGGCAGGCGGCGATGGCCTGCAGCTTCTCCTCCGGAAGGCAGTCCGCGTGAACGTCCGTGATGCCAAGCTGCCCGGAGATTGCGGCAGCGGCCGCCCTGTGATCCCCGGTCAGAAGCGCCGGCCGGACGCCAAGGGCCTGCAGCGCGGCGACCATGTCCCGGCTTTCCGTGCGCAGCGTGTCGGCCAGCGCGAGAAGGCCCGCGTACACGTGATCCGCCGCGACAAAAATCAGCGTACAGCCCTGCGCGGAGAGTGTCGCCGCGCGCTGCGCGGCCCGCTCCGGCACCGCAATGCCGCGCTGCTCCAGCATACTCTGATTCCCGGCGAGAATCTCCCGCCCGTCAACGACCGCCGCCACGCCCTGTCCCGGAACCATTGCAAACCGCTCCGGGCTGGGCGGGGGTGGCGCGCCATCCGCCGCGTAGCAGCGGACGACGGCCTTGCCGAGCGGATGCTCTGACGGGCGCTCCGCGGCGGCCGCCAGGCGGTACAGCTCGTCGCGGCCGAGCCGATCCGGAACGAGTTCTACCACCTCCGGCGTGCCGCGGGTCAGCGTGCCCGTCTTGTCAAACAGGATGCGCGAGACGCCGGCGAGCCGCTCCAGCGCGTCGCCCTCGCGCACCAGAAAGCCGTGCTTCGTGACATTTCCGATCCCCGCCATGACGGCGGTGGGCGTGGCGAGCACCAGGGCGCACGGACAGAACACCACAAGGATCGTCACCGCGCGGATGAGCGCTCCCGTTGCAAGCCACGTGAGCAGCGCGGCGGACAGCGCGATCACGACGATCCAGACGGCCCATCGGTCCGCGAGGGTCACGATTTTGGCCTTCCCGGCGTCCGCGGACTGCACCAGCCGGATCATGCGCTGGATGGAACTGTCCTCGCCGACCCTGGCGGCTCGCATCTCAAATGCGCCGTATTGATTGACCGTCCCGCTGAACACCTCGTCGCCGGGCTGTTTGTCCACCGGGAGGGACTCGCCGGTCATGACGGCCTGGTTGATCGAGGTCTGCCCGGCCGTGATGACGCCGTCCACCGCGACGGTTTCGCCCGGCCGGACGGAGAGCACGTCGCCGACCCGGACCGCCTCGGCAGGGATGATCTCCTCCGTGCCGCCGCGCAGAACGCGCGCCGTGCGCGGCGTCAGATTTACCAGTCTTTCGATCCCCGCGCGCGCCCTGGCGACCGTCAGCGCCTCCAGCAGCGCGCCGAGCTGCATGATGAACGCGACCTCGCCCGCGGCAAAGATTTCCCCGATGCACACCGAGGCGATCAGCGCGATGGAGACCAGCACGTCGGCGGTGACATCAAATTCCGTCACCAGCCCGATAGCGGCCTCCAGAACGATGGGAACGCCGCACAGCAGGATGGCGACCCACGCCGCGTCGAAGGGAAGCGGCAAAACGGAGAACACGGAAATCAGGAGCGAGACGCCGGATACGCCGAGCAGGACCATGTCCTTTTTCGTCCCGCCCCAGGCAAGGAGCTGTTCGAGCTTTGCAATCATGGAAGAACCATCGCCTCCTTATACCCATAGGGGTATCATTGAAGTATGTTCATTATACCTATGGGGGTATATGTTTGTCAAGAGCAAAAAAAGAAGGCAGCTGAAAACATCCGTTTTCAGCTGCCCTTGGGAACATTGGATGCCGCAATTACGACATATTTGCAAACCGCTCGACGGCCTTGGTGAAGTTTTGGATCGTCTCGTCCGCGTCGCCGTGCTCGATGCCGTCGCGCACGCAGTGCTGAATGTGCCCCTCCAGAACGACCTGCCCGCATTTGTGCAGGGCGGATTTTGCCGCGTTGATCTGCGCGAGCACGTCCTCGCAGGGGACGTCCTCGTCCACCATTCGGTCAATCGCCTGCACCTGCCCGATGATCTTTTTGAGGCGCCGGTGCAGATTGTCCGCGTCCATACATTGTCTCATGGGTGCCACCTCGCTTTTGCCCATATGATACCACCCGGCCCGGTTTCTTGTCAATCTGCCGGAAACCAAGAGATAATAGTTGCTATTTTAGAAGCTTTGCGCTATAATATTATACCTGACAGCATGCAGTTTTTCCATGCTTTGCAGGATGCTGATAAAGGATATCGCCATGACTCAAATTACTGCCTTCTGGCTGCGCATGACCAGCCTGGTCTCCACGATCCGCATCACGGATATTGTGGACATTCTGCTGGTCGCGTATCTGATCTACAAGTTAATCATGCTGATCCGCAGGACGAATTCCTTCCGTCTTGCCCGCGGCATCATCCTGATCCTGATTGCGCTGTGGCTCTCCGGCGTCATGAAGCTCAACATGATCAACCGTCTGCTGCAGAAGACTGTGGAGCTGGGGCTGATCGCGCTGGTCATCCTCTTCCAGCCGGAGCTGCGCCGTCTGCTGGAGCGCATGGGCAGCAACGTCCCCGGATTTTTCACGGTGCGAAAGCTGGAGCATTACGAGACGGAGCTGGAGATCACGCAGACGATCATGGCCTGCACGGATCTCTCGGCGACGCATACCGGCGCGCTGATCGTGTTTGAACGCACGCACGTGCTGGATGAGCAGCTGCACAGCGGCACGATCGTCAACGCGGACATTTCCGCCGAACTGCTGAAAAACATCTTTTTCATCAAGGCGCCGCTGCATGACGGCGCGGTAATCATTCGCGCCGGGCGCATTGCGGCGGCCGGCTGCGTCCTGCCGCTGACGGCGAATACGAATCTCAGCCCCGATCTCGGCACGCGCCACCGCGCGGGCATCGGCATGAGCGAGCATTCCGACGCGGTCGTGGTCATCGTCTCGGAGGAGACCGGCAGCATTTCCGTCGCGGTGGACGGGATGCTCAAGCGCCGGCTCACGCCGGAGACGTTCGAGGCGATCCTCCGCGCGGAGCTGCTGCCGGAGGAAAACAGACAGAAAAAGCGCCGGGGATTTCTCTCCGGGCTGAGGGCTTCCCGCGGGGAGAGGCAACATGACAGAGAACGCAAAGACCAATAAAATATCGAACAGCAGGGCGTTCTGGATCGTCGTGTCGCTGCTCGCGTCTTTCCTGCTCTGGGCGTACATGTCCAGCACGGAGGACACGACCATTGACAAGTATTTTTCCGACGTTCCGGTCACGTTTCAGGGCGCGGAGGAGCTTCGCACCACCAAGGGCCTGATTATTACGAACGTCAGCACGGACGGCGTCACCGTGAAGGTGAGCGGCAGCCGCGCCAACATCGGCAACCTGCACGCCTCCGATCTGCAGGCGATTGTGGACGTAAGCGGCATCTCGCAGGCGCGGGATATGCAGGTGAGCTACACCATCCAGTTCCCGGACCGCGTGGATCTCAACGACGCGGACGTTGTGAACAAGTCGCCCGAGACGATCCAGTTTTCCGTCGTGAAGGAGCGCTCCAAGACGGTGGAGGTCCGGGGCGTGTTTACCGGCAGCGTTGCGGACGGCTATATGGCCGATCCGATCGTGGTCGAGCCTGCGACGATCACACTCTACGGGCCGGAGGATGAGCTTGCGAACGTGGGCAGCGCCTGCGTGTATCTGGACCGTGAAAACGTGGATGCGACGATCGGGCCGATCAACAGCAGCTTTGTCCTGCTGGATAACGACGGCAACGAGCTCGCGCCGCAGGAAATCACCAGCGACCACAGCACCGTGAGTGTGACGCTTCCGATCCTGATGACGAAGGAAGTGCAGCTGGCCGTGAATCTGCTGGAGGGCGCCGGCGCGACGGCGGAAAACAGCACGGTCACGGTCGAGCCGCAGACCATTCAGGTCGCGGGCGACCCGTCGGCGCTGGAGGAGCTGAACAAGCTCGTGGTCGGCACCGTCAACCTCGCCGATTTCGCGCTCAGCTATGAAAACACCTTTACCATCCCGCTGGACAATGCGCTTCGCAATCTCTCCGGCACGACGGAGGCGACTGTGAAGATCACGATCAGCGGACTGGAGACAAAGAAGGTCACCGCGAACAACATTTCGCTCACCGGCGGCCAGAGCGGCGTGAACGCCACGCTCCAGACGACGCTGCTGGAGGTGACCATCCGCGCGCCAGAGGGCGAGATCGACGCCATCACGGCGGACCATGTGCGCATTGTGGCCGACCTGTCGGACTATGACGATACGACCGGCACGATCACGGTCCCGGCGAAGGTCTATGTGGACGGGTATGAGAATGCCGGCGCGGTCGGCGCGTATTCCGTCTCCGTGACATTGACGACTGGAGGTGCCTAGCGTGACACAGGACGCAACCGTTACAAGATTAATTGACCGCCACACCGCCGAGGTGGAGGTGGCGCGCGGCACGGCCTGCGGCGCAAACTGCGGCTCCTGCGAGGCGTGCGTGTTTCAAAATACGATCCGGACCAGGGCCTATAACCGGGTTTCGGCGCTGCCGGGCCAGCGCGTGGTTATTGAGAGCAAAACGTCCGATGTTTTGGGCGCGGCGGCGCTGCTGTATCTGGTGCCGTTCGTGCTGCTGTTCATCGGCTATGCCATCGGCGCGGCGCTCGCCTTCGGGCAGGGCGGATGCATTTTGACGGGCGCGGTGTTCTTTGCCCTCGGCGTGGTGTTTAACGTGGTGCTGCAGCGGCGGAAAAAGGCGTCGCCCATCACGTTTGAGATTATACAGGTTCAGGAGTGACAGGGACAGTATGGGACTGAGAAGCATGACCGGCTACGGCGGCGCGAAGGGCGTCGTCGAGGGACTGAGCATCACGGCGGAGCTCAGAAGCGTCAATAACCGCTATCTGGACATTTCGGTGCGTCTGCCGCGCGGCTTTCTGTTTGCGGAGGACGCGGTCAAATCGGCGGTGCAGCGGCATGTCAGCCGCGGCAAGGTCGATGTGTTCGTCACGGTGGATGCCTCCATGGCGGCGGACACGGTCGTGCGCGTCAACGAGCCGCTTCTGCGCGCGTATGTGGACGCGCTGCGCGACCTCTCGGCGCGCTATGATCTGCCGGACGACATGACGGTCATGTCCGTTACCCGCTTTGCGGACATTCTCTCCGTGGAAAAGGCGGAGGCGGACCAGGACGCGCTCAGCGCGGGACTTGCCGCGCTCGTGGAATCGGCGCTTGCGGAATACGATCAGATGCGCCTGCGCGAGGGGGAGAAGCTCCGCGAGGACGTGGAGCAGCGCCTGCGGACGATCGAGCGGCTGGTATCCGCCGTGGAGGCGGCCGCGCCGCAGACCGTGGCGGACTATCAGGCGCGGCTGCGCCAGAAGATGGAGGCCGTCCTCGCGGCGACGGACATTGACGACGCGCGCATCGTCGCCGAGGCGGCGATTTTTGCCGATCGCGTCGCCGTGGATGAGGAAACCGTGCGACTGCGCAGCCACATTGCGCAGATGCGCCAGATGCTTGACGGCGGCTCGCCCTTTGGCCGCAAGGCGGATTTTCTCATTCAGGAATTCAACCGCGAGGCCAATACCATCGGCTCCAAGTGCCAGAACGCGGACATTGCCAGAGTTGTCGTTGATCTCAAATCCGAGATCGAGAAGATCCGCGAGCAGATTCAAAATATCGAATAGGGGAGTGGCCGGGCATTGAAGCTCATCAACATCGGTTACGGGAATCTGGTGTCGGCCGAGCGGCTGCTGGCGGTGGTCAGCCCGGATTCCGCGCCCATCAAGCGCATCGTGCAGGACAGCCGGGAGATCGGCATGCTGATCGACGCGACCTACGGACGAAAAACGAAGTCCGTTCTGATTATGGACACGGGACACACCGTCCTGTCCGCGCTCGCGCCGGAGGCCATCTCCGCCAGAGCGGAGACGGAGGAGGGCGCGCAGCATGGCTGAACAGAGAGGAAAGCTCATCGTGGTGTCCGGCCCGTCCGGCGCCGGGAAAAGCACCGTCATCGCGGGCCTGATGCGGCGGCGTGCGGGCCTGTGCTTTTCCGTTTCGGCAACGACGCGCCCGCCGCGCCCCGGCGAGACGGAGGGCAGGGATTATTTCTTCGTCACACGGGAAGAATTTCAGCAGCTGGTCAATGACGGCGCGCTGCTGGAGCACGCGGAATATGTCGGCAACTGCTATGGGACGCCGCGCGATTACGTAGAGCGGAAGCAGACCGAGGGCCTGAACGTCCTGCTGGACATTGAGGTGCAGGGCGCGCGGCAGGTGCGCGCGCGCGTGCCGGAGGCCGTGATGGTGTTTGTCATCCCGCCGAGCCTGGAGGAGCTGGAGCGCCGTTTGCGCGGCCGGCATACGGACGCGGAGGAAAAGATCCGCAGCCGTCTTGCGCGTGCGCGCGCGGAGTACCGCGAGGCCGATTTTTATGATTACATCGTCATCAACGACGATCCTGAGACCGCGGCGGAGGAGCTGGACGCCATCATCACGGCGGAGCTCTGCCGTTATCAGGAGCGCAAAACATATTTAACAGAGGTGCAGGAATTATGATGCTTTATCCCCCCATGGGCGAGCTGGCCGATAAGGTCGGCAGCCGCTATCAGCTCGTCAATCTCGTCGCGCGCAGGGCGCGCAACATTTCCTCTGCCGCCGAGGAGGCGGGCGACATTCTGGATGTAAAGCCGGTCTCCATGGCGATTGACGAGGTCTACGCCGGTGAGCTGACGATCAAGAAGTAAGCGATGCAGGCGGGCGGCATCCCGCCTGCTTTTTTGAAAGGAGGCGATCAAAGTGGAGCAGGTGACGGTTGTGCGCGTTGCGGTTTCAGCCGCGGCCTTTTCCTTTGATCGCCCGTATTCCTATCTGGTTCCGCCGGCGCTGGCCGCCGTGCGCCCCGGCTGCCGGGTCATCGTGCCGTTTGCACGCGGGAACCGGCCCGTGGAGGGAATCGTGCTCGCCGTGCATCCGGCGGACCCGGAGCAGGGGCGCAAGCCGGTGCTGAAGGTGCTGGACGACGCGCCGATCCTCTCAGAGGAGCAGCTCCGTCTGGCTGTGTGGATGCACGACCGCTTTTTTTGCACGGTGTACGACGCGGTCAAGGCCATCCTGCCCGCCGGCGTGTGGTATCGCATCCACACGGTATACCGGCTGGCGGACGGCGCGCAGGGGGACGACGTGCTGCGCGCCTGCGGAAAATCCGCGTCGAAGCGCCGCGCGGTGGAGACGATCCTGAGCCACGGCGGCGCGTGCGAGTTAACAGAGCTGCAGGCTGCGTTTGAGCCGGACGATCCGTCGGCCGCGCTGCAGGCGCTGGTGCGCGAGGGGATCCTCTGCCTGGAGGGCGCGGAAAAGCGCCGCGTGCAGGACAAGGAGACGACCTATGCCGCGCTTGCCGTGCCGCCGGAGGACGCGCAGGACGAGGCGCGGCGGCTTCGCAAAAAGGCGCCGCAGCAGGCTGCGATTCTGGATCTGCTGTGCACGGTCGGCCGCGCGCCCGCGCGTGAGGTGTGCTATTTTACCGGCGCGGGCATGATGAGCCTGAAGGCGCTCGTCCGCAAGGAGCTGGTGCAGCTGGAGGCGGAGCCGGCATATCGCCGCCCCGCGCGCTACGAGGGCGAGCCGCAGCCGCTGCCGGCGCTCTCCGCGCGGCAGCGCGGCGCGTTTGACGGGCTGTACGCACTCTTGACGGAGGACCGCGCCGCCGCGGCGCTCCTCTTCGGCGTCACGGGCAGCGGCAAGACGACGGTGTACCTCCACCTGATCGACGCGGTGCTCCGCCGCGGCGGGTCCTCCATCCTGCTCGTGCCGGAGATTTCCCTCACGCCGCAGATGATCCAGACCTTTTCCGCCTGCTTTGGCGACACGGTCGCCGTGCTGCACAGCCGGCTTTCCATCGGCGAGCGCTACGACGAGTGGAAGCGCATCCGGCAGGGCGACGCGCGCGTAATCATCGGCACGCGCAGCGCGGTGTTCGCGCCGGCCGTCAATCTCGGCCTGCTGATTTTGGACGAGGAGCAGGAGGAGACGTATAAATCCGAAAACACGCCGCGCTACCATGCGCGGGATGTGGCAAAATACCGCTGCGTGCAGCATCACGCCCTGCTGCTGCTCGGCTCGGCCACGCCGGACGTGGTCAGCCGCTATCAGGCGGAGCAGGGGCGCTACCGATATTTCGAGGTTCCCGGCCGCTTCAACGAGCAGGCGCTGCCGGAGGTCCGGATCGTCGATCTCAAGCGCGAGCTGCGGCAGGGGAACAGCGGCTCCGTCAGCTCGGTCCTCTGCGGAGAGATCGAGGAGAATCTCGCGCGGGGCGAGCAGAGCATTCTGTTTCTGAACCGGCGCGGGGCGAGCAAGCTCGTCGCCTGCGGCGACTGCGGCTTTACCTATTCCTGCCCGCGCTGCAGCGTGAGCCTGACGTATCACCGCGCGAACCGCACGCTCCAGTGCCACCACTGCGGCTATCGCCGGCGGGTGGACGACGCCTGTCCCGACTGCGGCGGCACGCTTCGCTTCGTCGGCGACGGGACGGAGCAGGTGGAGGAGGAGCTGCACGCGCGCTTCCCGGGCGTGGAGACGCTGCGCATGGATGCGGACACCATCGCCCTGGCAGGGTCGCACGAGCGGCTGCTGACGAAGTTTTCCGAAGAAAAGATCCCGATTCTCATCGGCACGCAGATGATTACAAAGGGTCTGAACTTCGACCGCGTGACGCTGGTCGGCGTGCTACTTGCGGATCAGAGCCTCTATGTCGGCGACTATCGCGCGAGCGAGCGCACCTTTTCTCTCATCACGCAGGTCATCGGCCGGGGCGGACGCGGCGAGCGGCCGGGCCGCGCCGTCATCCAGACCTTCACGCCGGAAAATCAGACGATCCTGCAGGCCGCCGCGCAGGACTACGACGCATTTTACCGCTCGGAGCTCGCGCTGCGAAAGCTCCACGGCACGCCGCCGTTCAGCGAAATTCTGACCGTTACGGCCTCGGGCCTGAACGAGAGCGCGGTGCTGCGCTGCTGTGTGTACATCCGCGACTATCTGAAGCACGAGACGGCGGGCGCGATCCCGATTCTCGGCCCGGCGCCGCTGCCGGTCGTGCGCGTGAACAACCGCTTTCGCTACCGCGTCACGCTCTATTGCACGCAGGCCGCGCCGATGCGCCGCATCGTGTCGAATATCGTGATGTATTGCAATACGGATAAAAAATTCCGGGACGTGTCCGTTTTCGCGGATGTGGACCCGTTTGATTAGGAGACAATGCTATGGCACAGAGAAATATTTTGATACAGGGCGACCCGACGCTGGAAAAGCGCTGCCGCCCGGTGACGGATTTCAATCCCCGGCTGCACACGCTGCTGGATGACATGCGTGAGACGCTTGCGCACGCAAATGGCGTGGGCCTTGCCGCGCCGCAGGTGGGTGTGCTTCGCCGCGCCGTCGTCGTGCTGGAGACCAATGTGGACGAGGGTGAAGAGGAGTATATGATCGAGCTGGTGAATCCGGAGATCATCGAGGCCGACGGCGAGCAGACCGGCGCGGAGGGCTGTCTCAGCATCCCGAACGAGTATGGCATCGTCACGCGCCCGGAGCACGTGAAGGTGCGCGCGCAGGACCGGTTCGGCAGCTTCTTTGAGGTCGAGGGCGAGGGGCTCACGGCCCGCGCGTTCTGCCACGAGCTGGACCATCTGGAGGGGACGCTTTTCACAACGAAGGCCACCAGGATGCTCACGCCGGAGGAGCTGCAGGCGGCGGAGGAAGCGCAGGCGGCGCAGGCGACGGAGGAAGCATGAGGATGCGCGTCGTTTTCATGGGCACGCCGGACTTCGCGGCAGCTTCGCTTCGGCGGCTGCTGGAGGAGGACTTTGCGATCGTCGGCGTGTTCACGCAGCCGGACAAGCCGCAAAACCGCGGCATGAAGCTCGCTGCGAGCCCTGTCAAGGTGCTGGCGCTGCAGGCGGGCCTGCCGGTGTACCAGCCGGAGACGCTGCGCGACGACGCAGTGCTGGAGCAGCTGCGCGCGCTTCAGCCGGACGTGCTCGCGGTCGTGGCGTACGGCAAGCTCCTGCCGGAGGCCGTCCTTGCGCTGCCGCGTTTTGGCGCGGTGAACGTCCACGGCTCGCTGCTGCCGAAATACCGCGGCGCGGCGCCCATCCAGTGGGCGATTTTGAACGGCGACGAAACGACCGGGGTCTCGACGATGTATCTGAATCGGGAGATGGACGCCGGCGACGTGATCTTCACGGAGGAGACCGCCATCGGCGAGCAGGAGACGGCGGGCGAGCTGTTTGACCGTCTCGCGGAGCTGGGCGCGGCGCTGCTGACAAAGACGCTGCGCGCGATTGCGGACGGCACGGCGCCGCGCACGCCGCAGGATCCCGCCGCCGCGACGTATACCAAGCCGCTGACCAAGCAGATGTGTCCCATTGACTGGAACAAGACACCGCGCGAAATCGTCAGGCATGTCTGCGGCCTTTGCCCGTGGCCGGTGGCGACGGCGGAGCTCGGCGGCACGCTGTTTCGCATTTTTCGCGTGGAGCCGTCCGGAGAGAAAACCGCCGCCGCGCCCGGCACGGTGGTTGCCGCCGGAAAGCGCGGCATCACGGTCGCCTGCGGAGCCGGCGAGACCGTCACGGTGACGGAGCTGCAGGCGCCGGGCAAAAAGCGGATGCACGCGGCGGACTATCTGCTCGGCCACCCGATGCCGATCGGGGAAGCCTAATGGGATCGGCCAGGGAAGCGGCGTTGACCGCGCTGCAAAAATGGAGAAAAAATGGCGCGTGGTCCGACGCGGCCCTCTCCGCCGCCATCACGCGCGGCGGCCTGGACGCGCGGGACGCGGCGTTCGCGTCGCGCCTGTGCTATGGGACGCTGCAGAATCTCGCGCTGCTGGATTACTATATCGCCGCGTTTTCCACGACGCCGCCGAAAAAGCTGGAGCCGAAGGTGATGGATATCCTGCGCATCTCCGTATACCAAATCGCATTTCTGGACCGCGTGCCGCCCCATGCCGCCGTGAGCGAGGCGGTGACGCTTTGCCGAAAGTGCGGCTGCGCGCGCGCCGCGGGCCTTGTAAATGCCGTCCTGCGCCGCGTGACGGAGCGGCGGGACGCGCTGCCGGAGGTGCCCGGCGCGGACACGGCGGACCATCTCGCCATCCGGTACAGCCATCCGCTGTGGCTGGTGCGGGAGTGGATCGACGCTCACGGCTACGACTTTGCCGAGGCGGCGCTGCGCGCGGACAACGCGCCGGCGCCGGCCTGCCTCCAGACCAACACGCTGCGAACCGACGTCAACACGCTGGAGACGGCGCTGCGCGCCGCGGGCCTGGAGGTGCGGCGGCATCCGCAGCTGGCGGACGCGCTGCTTTGCGAGGGCGGAAACCCCATCGCGAGCGAGGCGTTTCAAAGCGGCTGGTTTTACGTGCAGGACGCGGCGGCGCGGTATGCCGTGCTTGCCGCCAATCTTCAACCGGGTATGACGGTGCTGGACGCCTGCGCCGCGCCCGGCGGCAAGAGCTTTGCCGCCGCCATGCAGCTGCGGGGGCGGGGAAGCATCCTCGCCTGTGATATGCATGAAAATAAACTCCGGCGCGTGCGCGAGGGCGCGCAGCGCCTGGGACTCACGATGATAGATACCGCCGCGATGGACGCGCGCATGCCGGACGCGGCGCTCCACGGCCGCTTTGACGTGGTGCTGGCGGACGTGCCGTGCTCGGGCCTCGGCGTCATTCGCAAAAAGCCCGAGATTCGCTATAAGGACCCGGCGGAGCTGGAGGGCCTCCCGGCCGTTCAGCGCGCCATTCTGGACGGACTCGCGCCGTGCGTCAGGCCGGGCGGCGTGCTGCTTTATTCGACCTGCACCGTGCGGCGGTGCGAGAATGAGGATGTGGTGCGCGCCTTTTTGCAGGCTCACCCGGATTTCGAGCCGGAGGAGATGCGCACATTCTGGCCGCACTTGGACGGCACGGACGGCTTTTTCATCTGCCGGCTGAGAAGTCGCGCGTAAGGAATATCAAAGGAAAGGAGCGGTACCGGGCGCACCGGCGGAGCGATCCGCCGCGTTTGGTGCGATTGCCCGCGTCGCGTGGCGGCCATGAGAGATATCAAAGCCATGCTCCCAGAGGAGCTTGCAGACGCGCTTCGGTCGATGGGGGAGCAGCCCTATCGCGCCAAGCAGATTTTTCGCTGGCTGGCGCGCGGCGTCACCTCGTTCGACGAGATGACCGACCTCTCCAAATCGCTGCGCGAAAAACTGCGCGCGGAATTTGAGCTTTCCACGCTCAGGCTGCTGCGCAAGCAGGTCTCAAAGCTCGACGGCACGATCAAATATCTCTGGGAGCTGCCGGACGGCAACGCCGTGGAGACCGTCGTCATGCGCTATCGCCACGGCAACACGGTGTGCATCTCGTCGCAGGTTGGCTGCCGGCAGGGATGCGCGTTCTGCGCCTCGACGATCGGCGGCCTTGTGCGCGGGCTGGAGAGCTCGGAGATGCTGGACGAGGTGCTCTGCTCCGAGCGGGAATCGGGGCTGAAAATTTCAAACATCGTGCTCATGGGCATCGGCGAGCCGCTGGACAACTTCGACAATGTGATCCGCTTTCTCCGGCTGGTCAACCACCCGGACGGCGCGAACATCGGGATGCGGCACATTTCCCTTTCCACCTGCGGTCTCACAGAAATGTTTGACAAACTGGCCGATCTCAATTTACAATTGACGCTGTCGGTTTCGCTGCACGCGCCCGATGACGAGACGCGCTCGCGTCTCATGCCGGCCAATCGCGGCCGGGGCGTCGCGCAGCTGATCGACGCCTGCGAGCGGTATTATGAAAAGACCGGGAGGCGCATTTCGTTTGAGTACGCGATGATCGACGGCGTGAACGACACGCCCGACCACGCAAGGCTGCTGGCGCAGCACGCCAGACGTGTGTCCGCACATGTGAATCTGATCCCGCTCAATCACGTGGAGGAGCGCGACTTTGCGCCGTCCACACCGGAGCATATGCGTGCGTTTATCCGCATTCTGGAGGACGCGGGCGTCAACGTCACGGTGCGCCGCCGGCTGGGCGGCGACGTGGAGGCGTCCTGCGGACAGCTTCGCAAAAAGGCGGCGGAGCACCGCATCTAGGCGGAAGGGAGGAGCACCCGCGATGAAGCAATTCTCGCTGACGGACAGAGGAACCGTCCGCAAGGAAAATCAGGACAGCGCGCTCGTTACGGAGATTCGCGCCCGGCACTGCTATGCCGTCATCGTGTGCGACGGCATGGGCGGCGTGCACGGCGGGAAGCTTGCAAGCGAGCTTGCGGTCTCGGCCTACATGGCGGAGCTGCGCCGCAGTCTGCTGCGCAGCTCGGAAAAGCGTCCCGCGCTGCGGCCGCTGATGCAGGCCGCCTGCGCCGCCGCGAACGACGTGGTGTATCGGTATTCCTGCTCGAACACGGAATACGCCGGCATGGGAACGACGCTGGTGGCCGCGACGATTCGTGGCGCGACGGCGGAACTTTTGAACGTGGGCGACAGCCGCGCCTATCTGATTACGCGCAGGGGCGTCACCCAGCTCACGCAGGACCATTCCATGGTTGAGGAAATGGTGCAGCGCGGAGAAATCACCCGTGAAGAGGCGCGAAGCCATCCGCAGAAGAACTTCATCACGCGCGCCGTTGGCGTGGACGCCGCCGTGGAGGCGGACAGCTTCACCGTGAAGCTGCATTACGGCGACCGGCTGCTGCTCTGCTCAGACGGGCTTTCCAACGCCCTGTCTGAGGAGACCATCGGGGAGATCTGCCGCGGTTCGCGCGGCCCGGATCAAATCTGCCGGAAGCTCATCCAGCAGGCGAATGCGCGCGGGGCGCGCGACAATATCACGGCCGCGGTCGTGCGTTATTGAGCGGAGGAAGACCATGGAGCAATCAATGATGAAATATGTGGGACAAATGCTGGACAACCGCTACGAGGTCCTGGAGATCATCGGCAGCGGCGGCATGTCCGTTGTCTATAAAACGCTTGACCACCGGCTGAATCGCTGTGTCGCCATCAAAATGCTGCGCGACGAGATCTCCGCCGATTCCGAGCTGAAGAGCCGCTTCCAGACGGAGGCGCAGGCCGTCGCGATGCTGTCGCATCCGAACATCGTGGCGGTGTACGACGTGAGCCACAATAAGGACATGGAATACATCGTCATGGAGCTGATCGAGGGCGTGACGCTCAAGCAGTATATGGCGGAAAAGGGGATACTCAGCGCGCAGGAGACGACGTTTTTTGCCGCGCAGATCTGCAAGGCCCTGCAGCACGCGCACGGCCATGGCATCGTACACCGCGACATCAAGCCTCAGAATATCATGATCGACAAGGACGGCGTCGTCAAGGTCGCCGACTTCGGCATCGCCGCGCTGGAAAACCGCAAAAGCGCCAGCCGTTCCGACACGGCCATCGGCTCGGTGCACTATATTGCGCCGGAGCAGGCCAAGGGACTGGAGGCGGATGCGCGCAGCGACATCTACTCGCTGGGCGTCGTCATGTACGAGATGCTGACGGGCACGCTCCCGTACGACGCCGACACGCCGGAGGAGATCGCGCTCAAGCACATCTCCGGCGCCGCGCGCGTGCCGCACGAGCTGAACCCGGACCTGCCGCCGGAGCTGGAGCACATCACGATGAAGGCCATGAACGCCGTGCTGGAGAGCCGCTACCAGTCCGCGGACGAGATGCTCGCCGATCTGGATGCGTTCAAGAAGACGCAGACCCGCGCCGAGACGGAGGCCGAGCACGCCGAGCGCCGCGCCCGCAATCGGGAGCGCGAATCGGTGTTCGGCGTGGGGAAGGACCTGACGGACGAGCAGTACGCCCGCCGGAGGAAGCGCTCGCGCCGCGTCAGCTTCTATACGGGGCTATTTGCCGTCGGGCTCGTGGCGGCCGGCCTGTTCGTGTTTTTGTGGAACTATATGCTGCGCGATATCTTCAGCGCCGCGGAGCGCATCGACGTGCCGGATTTCGTGAACCAGCCGTATGAGGACGTGGTCAACAACGAGAACTATTCGGATTTTCGCTTCACCGTCGTATATACCGTAGACCCGGATGTGCCGGAGGGCGTCATTGTCCGCCAGGAGCCGGAGGCCAACAAGAGCATGATGCGCGTGCCGGAGGGCATCAGCGTCCAGCTCACGGTGAGCACCGGCGTCGTCATGACCGAGGTGCCGTACGTCATCAACTGGGATTACCGCGAGGCGACGCAGGAGGTGAAGGACGCGGGCTTCATCGTGCAGACGGAGATTGAGGCGTCCACGACTGTGACGAAGGACTATGTCATCCGCATGGACCCCGCGCCGGGCGAGAGCCTTGCGGCCGGCTCCACGGTGCATCTGGTCATCAGCGGCGGCCCGGAGCTGCGCATGGTGACGATGCCCGATCTCACGAGCCTGTCCGAGTCGGCGGCCATCGCGCGCATCGAGTCCAACGGTCTCACGCTGGGCGCGGTCTACCGCGAGGCGAACGACGCGCCCGCGGGCACCGTGTTCCGCCAGAGCACCACGGCGCACACGGAGGTTGCGGAGTTCTCCAAGATTTATATCTGGGTCTCCACAGGTCCTGCGGAAACAACGACGCCGGACGCCCCGACGGAATGACGGAGGCATCGGTATGGCACAGGGCGTCATCATCAAATCCCTGAGCGGGTTTTATACGGTCAGCACGGGGGATACGTATGTGACGTGTCAGGCGCGCGGACGATTTCGCCACGACGGACTGAGCCCGCTCGTGGGCGACCGCGTGGAGGTCTCGACTGACGCGCAGGGGAGAGGGCGCATCAACGCCGTGCTGGCGCGCCGCAACCGCTTCATCCGCCCGGCGGTGGCCAACGTGGATCAGATCGTCATGTTCGCCTCCGGCGTGAATCCGGTGACCGATCCGTTTTTGATCGACCGCGTTGCCGCAATCGCGGAGCTGAGCGCGTGCGAGCCGGTTCTCTGCATCAACAAATGCGATCTCGACCCGGCGGCGCGGCTGTTTGAAATCTACACCGGCGCGGGCTTTCGCGTCGTTCGTACGAGCGCGGAGACCGGCGCGGGACTCGACGATCTGCGCGCCGCCATCCGCGGCCGGGTGAGCGCCTTCACCGGTAACTCCGGCGTGGGAAAATCAAGCATTCTGAACCGCCTCGCGCCGGAGCTCGCGCTCCCGACGGGCGAGGTGAGCGAAAAGCTCGGCCGCGGCCGGCACACCACGCGCCACGTGGAGCTTTACGCGCTCGGCGACGAGACGTATGTGGCCGATACGCCGGGCTTCGCCTCCTTTGAGGTCGATCTGATCGAGCCGATCGGCTGCGAGGAGCTGCAGACCGCCTTTCGCGAGTTTCGGCCCTACATAGGCAAGTGCCGCTTCACGGACTGCGCGCATCTGCGGGAACCGGGCTGCGCGGTGCTTGCGGCGCTGGAGGCCGGACGCATCGCCCCGGAGCGCCATGCGAGCTACGCCCGCCTGTACGAAATCGCAAAGAGCATCCCGGAATGGGAGAAGAAAAAGCTGTAATCTGTCACAAAAGCACCCCCCTTCGCATAAGCTGTAGAGACGATCTATCTTTTGCGAAGGGCGGGTTTTTTATGGGCAGAAGACGGCGGCCCCGGCTCCTGCTGGGCGTTTTTCTCATCGCGGTAGGGGCCATCATCATCCTGAGCATGATTCTGCCGGCGGGATTCTGGTGGTTTATCCTGGGCCTGGGGCTCATCGCGCTCGGGATCTGGTTTCTGAGATGTTAAGGAGGCGGCATATGCGGTTCATCGTTTGGAAGGCGCCGGCGTTTTTATCGCGCCTGGCGCGACGCATAAACAAAAGACGGCGCTCATAGGAATATACAAAAAGACAAGGAGCGTCGGCTATGGAACTACAAATGGAAAAGCAAAAGCAGGTCTGTTTTGAGCAGGTGCTGGACCGGACGGTGGAGGAGAGCTTCACAGCGGACGCCGTCGTGCCGGACGCGCTTGCGGATGTCGGCGGGCTGCTGCTGACGGAGGGCGATTTCTTTCTCTGGCGTCTGGACCTCTCCGACGGCGCGGCCGAGCTGGAGGGGGCGATTCAGGCCACTGTCTGTTATACGGAGGAGCAGACCGGCGCTGTCGCGGGCTTTCCGGTAGAGGTGCCGGTGCAGCTGCGCATCGCCGCGGAAACGCTCTCGCCGGAGGTGCGGCCCTTTGCCGTGTGCCGCGTATCCGAGCTCTCGGCGCAGCTGATGAATTCCCGCAAGGTGCGCGTCCGCGCGCGGCTGTGCGTGCGGCTGTGCGGCTATCGCGCCGGGATGCTGGAGCTGACGCAGGGCGTCGCACCGTCGGAGCAGGCGGTGTTCACCAACCGGACGCCCTGCCGGTTTGACCTTCCGGTCGCGGTGGAGGAGCAGGTGTTCACGTCGGAGGAGACGCACCCGTTCCGCCTCTCCCGCCCGGAGGACGGCCGCCTGCTCAGCAGCAGCGCGGCGGTGCAGCTGGAGGAGACGAAGTTCGTCGGCGGAAAGGTCATCCTGCAGGGCAAGGTCGTCACCACGGTGCTCTATCGCCAGCCGGAGCGGACCGCGCCGGTGACAGAGAGCTTCGAGACGCCGTTTTCCCAGCTGATCGAGGCAAGCACGGACGCCGCGCTTCATACGGTGCGCGCGCAGATTCAGCTCACGTCCGCGGAGCTGACGGTGCGGCCGGAGGAGCAGGCGCTGCAGACGGTCTATCACCTGGTGGCGCAGCTGGTGTGCATGACAGAGCTGGAGTGCGACAGTCTCAGCGACGCCTACAGCAACGTCTCCGCGCTGGAGCTGACGATGCAGGAGCAGCGCTTCGCGCAGTATGCGCAGCTGGAGCCGCTGCGCGCGGAGGCGGAGGACCGCATCCCCTGCGAGACGCAGGGCATGACCGTCTGCGGCAGCCGCGCGTCGCTGCGCGCCGTTTCGGTTGAAAACGGCGCCGTTTCCGGCGCGGTGGACGTTGCGGTCCTGCTGCAGTCGCAGGAGGGGACAGTGACCTCCGTGCGCCGGGAGCTGCGCTTCTCGCAGCCGGCGGAGACGGCGGCGATGCTGCTCGCCGCGCGGCCGGAGGAGGCATATCTGTCGCTGGACGCGGAGGGCGTCGCAGTGCGCGTTCCGGTGCGGCTGGAGCTGCTTTCCGCGCAGGAGCAAACGCTGCGCCAGGTGACAGAGATTTGCGTCGGCGATAAAAACAGCGCGCTTGACGCCCTGCCGTCGGTCACGCTGGTGCGCGCGGATGCGTCGCCCGATCTGTGGGCGCTGGCAAAGCGCTATTGCTCCAGCGTCGAGGCGATCCGCTCGGCGAACCCTGCGCAGGAGGACGACGACGCGCGCGCCTTTTTGCTCCTGCCGAAGGTAAGGGCGTAGAAACCCGGGAAATGTTCTTGCCACTTGGCGGCGGATGTGATATAATAACTCCGCATTTTACAGGAGGAGTTGGAATCATGTCCGGACATTCCAAGTGGCATAACATACAAAAGACGAAAGGCGCACAGGATGCCAAGCGCGCGCAGGCGTTCACCAAAATCGCCCGGGAAATGATCGTCGCCGTCAAGGAAGGCGGCAGCGGCGACCCGGCGAACAATTCCCGCCTGGCCGCCGTAATCACAAAGGCAAAGGCGGCCAACATGCCGAACGACAACATCAAGCGCACAATTGAAAAGGCGCTCGGCTCCGGCAATACGGATAACTTTGAGTCCATCACCTACGAGGGCTACGGTCCCTGCGGCGTTGCCATCATCGTCGAGACGATGACGGACAACCGCAACCGCACGGCCTCCGAGGTGCGGCATTACTTTGACAAGTACGGCGGCAACCTGGGCGCGGCCGGTTGCGTGTCCTGGTCGTTTGACAAGAAGGGCGTCATCGTCGTGAGCAACGAGGACGGGGAGCTGGACGAGGACAAGGTCATGGAGGACGCGCTCGAAGGCGGCGCGGACGACGTCGTCCCGGACGGCGAGATCTTCACGATCTACACCGCTCCCGACGCCGTCACGGAGGTGGCGGAGTATCTCACCGGCGCGGGCTACGAGCTGCTCTCGGCGCAGGCGGAAATGGTGCCGCAGAACACCGTCGCCGTCACGGGAGACGATAATATAAAGAATCTCCAGAAGATGCTGGATATGTTCGAGGACAACGACGATGTCCAGAACGTCTGGCACAACTGGGATGCCTGAGCGGCGAAATCAGAAGAACAAAACCCATGCAGCATGGCGCGGACGCCATGCTGCATTTTAAGATTCGCCGTGCGCTGCGTTGCCGGCAATCATCCGCACTTTTTTGCGCAATTATCCCGCCTAAAACGAACATTTGTCAAAAAGATTCGTCTGTGTTATGATAGATGCAACGGGCGCCAGGCGCCATCCAGACTATGAATTTTGGAGAGTATCGAATGAGTACGCAGCAAGAATATGCCGCCCGCCGCTTGCGGCGGCGCGTCTGGATCACGATTGCCGCAGCGGTGCTTGCCCTGCTGACGGTGGTTCTTTGCGCGCTGAACGGCGCGTTCGACTTTCACAAGGGTAACAATCTCATGCCCAACCTGATCGGAAAGAGCGAGACCGCGGCGCAGGCGGCGATTGAAGCGCTGGGCGCAAACGTGACCATTTCGTATCGCAACAGCGAGGACGCGGAGGGCGTCGTGATCTTTCAGAGTCTGGAGGAGGGGGAGCCGGTCACGCACAACCAGACGATTTCGCTGGTTGTGTCGCTCGGCCCGGAGGCTGTGGAGACGGACGAGGCCGAGCGGCAGATTCCGCTCCCGAACTTTATCGGCCTGTCGTTCGCCCAGGCATCGCAGACCGCCGCGCAGCTGAGCGTGCAGCTGGTGGAGGACGGATACGTCTATGACGATTACGTTCCGCGCGGTTCCATCGCGCAGCAGACGCCCGCCGGCGGGACCATGGTCGATCCCAATTCGACGGTCACCGTGCAGCTCTCGGCCGGGCCGCGGATCCGAAAATATACGATCACCGTGAGCTGCGGGGCAGGCGGCACGATCAGCCCCAACGGCAGCGTCACGGTCGAGCAGGGAAAGAGCGTGTCCTTCACGATCACGCCGAACGAAGGCTATGTGGTGGAAAAGCTCGTGATAGACGGCGTCGAGGTGCTGCCGCTGCAGTCCTATACCTTCCTGGATGTGACCGCCAACCATACGCTGTCCGTCACGTTCGTGATCGGGGACGAAGAGCTTCCCATCTTCGAATAGCCCCACTTTAAAAAAAACTCCCGGTGCAGGGGCATCCCTGCGCCGGGAGTTTTTGCCTGTCGAAAAAGCTTTTCGACAGGAGGGGGATTGCGCTCCATTCCTTGCCCTCGTTCGCGAATGCGATTCACGATATGAGGGCAATCCATTCCGCGAGAAGTATTTTTGCCCCGCAGCGAAGCCGCGGGGCAAAAATGATTTGACTCTACTCGCGCTTCCGGGCGCGAACTCTGCGAGGCTTTTTTGACAATTTGTGTTCAAGGGAGGGCCCGTCCGGCACGGCCGGGCGGGGCGGAGGACGCACCTTCCGCGCCGCCTTGGAATATATATAGCATAAGCGATCGTATCCGCAAACGTCAGCGGTGCGAGAAGGAGGAATTGCGATGCAGGACTTTGACGCGCTGCAGAAGGATCTGCAGAAGAAGGGAAAGCTGAACACGTTGAAAGCGCTGGCGGATTCCCGCGACGCGGCGGCAATCAACGCCGCGGTGGACAGCGGCGCCGTACAGAAGGCCGTTCAGGGCAGAGATTCCGCCGCGCTGCAGGCGGTTCTGTCTCAGGTGCTGAGCACGGAAGAGGGCAAGCGCCTCGCGGCGAAGGTAAAGGAAGCGATGAAGGATGGATGAGCTTCAGGAGACGCTCAACAGCCTGCTCAACAACCCGGCGGAGATGGAGCGGCTCACCAAGGCCGCCTCCGCGATTCTCGGCGGCGACGCCGCGCCCGCGCTGCCGGAATCATCTGCGCAGGAGGACCTTCCCATGCTGCAGACGATGCTGTCGCGCATCCAGAACGGCGGCAGCTCAGACAGCCAGAAGTTGTTGGAGGCGATGAAGCCGTTTCTGGCCGAAAAACGCCGCGCGAAGCTGGACCGCGCGATCCGCATCGCAAAGCTGGCCTCCATCGCGGAGCTTGCCATGGGAGAGAACGGAGGGGGTCAGGATGTATAATCGCTATCAGGGCAACAGCGGCAGGGTCGAGCACGTCACGGAGCGGCATGCGCCGCGCGAGCTGCGGGAGCGGCCGCGGCAAAGCCCGCCGCCGGCGAGGGCCGGCGGCGGGCAGATGAGCGGGATCTCCAACCTGCTGCAGCGCTTTTCCTTGAACAGTCTGGAGCCGGAGGACATGATCCTGCTGCTGATTTTATATCTTCTGTACCGCGAGAGCGGGGATCGGGAGCTGCTGATCACGCTTGGGGCGATGCTGTTTCTGTAGCCTGTCCGGGCAGGAAGCTGTCCGGTGCGGTGTCCGAAAGACTGAAGTGGTGCAGAATCGCCTGCGCGATGCGCGGGCAGGCGTGGCCGTCGCCATAAGGATTCACGGCCTTTGCCATCCGGTCATAGAAGTCCGGATCGTCCAGCAGCGCCGAGGCGAGGCGGAAAATGGCCTCCGTCTCTGTTCCGGCGAGCTTTACGGTCCCGGCGTCCACGGCCTCCGGGCGCTCCGTTTCGCGCCGCAGCACGAGCACGGGCTTGCCCAGCGCGGGGGCCTCCTCCTGGAGGCCGCCGGAATCGGTCATGACAAAAAAGCTGCGGGCCATGAGCCGATGCATATCGACGGCGTCGAGCGGCTCAATCAGCCGGACGTTTTGCACGTCCCCCAGGATCGGCTGCGCCGCGCCGCGCACGACCGGGCTAAGGTGCACGGGGTAGACGATGAGCACGTCCGGATACGCCAGTGCCAGCTTGCGGACGGCGGTGAAGATGCTGCGCATCGGCTCGCCGTAGTTTTCGCGGCGGTGACAGGTGAGGGCAATGACACGCCGGCCGGAAAAATCAATCGCATTCAGCTCCGGCGAGACGAAATCCGCGCCGCGCACGGTATAGGCCATGGCGTCGATGACGGTGTTGCCGGTGATGAAAATATCGCCCGTCACCGCCTCGCGCTCCAGGTTGCGCGCGTTGTTCGCCGTCGGCGCGAAGTGCAGCGTTGCGATGCGCCCCACGAGCGAGCGGTTCATCTCCTCCGGAAACGGGGACCAGCGGTCAAACGTGCGCAGGCCGGCCTCCACATGACCGACCGGGACTTTGGCGTAAAACGACGCCAGCGCGCCGGCAAACGTCGTGGTCGTGTCGCCGTGGACAAGCACGAGATCCGGCCCGGCCTCCGCCAGCACCGCGCGCATCCGATCCAGCACGCGGGTGGTGATGTCGGTGAGATCCTGTCCCTGCGACATGATGTCGAGATCATAGTCTGCCGAGATGCCGAACTGCTGCATCACGGAGTCCAGCATCTGGCGATGCTGCGCGGTGATGCAGACGAGACTTTCCAGCTGCGCATGCTTTTGCAGCTCCAGCACCAGCGGCGCCATCTTGATGGCTTCCGGCCGGGTGCCGAACACGGAGAGGATTTTAAGCTTTTGGTTCATGTCCATTTTCTCCCTGATGTGATACATCGGATGGTTCGGATGCGTTCGGGTGGTGCTTGAGGGTTCTGTTGATGTAAGCCCATACGGCGATGCCGATGGCGAATGCCAGCAGCAGCAGCAAAATGCGGATGGCGCCGTTGGTGGTCAGCGTTACGGCGGCGAGCCCAAGAATGGCGCTGACCGCGTACAGGATCGCGACCGCCTGCTTCTGGCTCAGGCCGAGATCCATCAGCTTGTGGTGGAAGTGTCCGCGGTCCGCCTCAAACGGGCTGTGGCCGTGCAGAATCCGGCGGAAGAAGGCAAACACCGTGTCAGAGAGCGGCACAGCCAGGGCCAGCACCGGAACGACAAACGTCACGAGCGCGTAAAACTTGAACAGCCCCAGCACGGAAACGGTCGCCAGCACATAACCGAGCATCAGCGAGCCGGTGTCGCCCATAAAGATCTTCGCGGGATTGAGATTATACGGCATAAAGCCGATGCAGGCCCCGGCGAGCGCCGCGACGATCAGCGCGACGTTCGGCTCGGCGACGAGCAGGGCGACCGCGAGAATCGTGACGCAGCTGATGGTTGAGACGCCGACGGCGAGGCCGTCCAGCCCGTCGATCAGATTCACGGAGTTCGTGATGCCGACGATCCAGAGCAGGGTGATCGGCACCGAGAGCCAGCCGAGAAAAATCGACTGCCCCGAGCTGAAGATGTTCGGATTCATCACGACGTGGATCACCACGCCGTGCAGCACGGCGACGATCGCGGCGAGAATCTGTATGGCGAATTTGACCCATGCGTTCAGAGAGATGACGTCGTCCAGCACGCCGGCCGCGACAATGATGATAGCGCCGAAAAGGATGCCGCGGACCTCCACCGTAATGTCTACAAACAGCAGCACCGACAGCAGAAATCCAAAGAATATGGCCAGTCCGCCCATGCGGGGGATCGGGTGGTCGTGAACGCGCCGGGCCTCGCCCGGCATGTCCATCGCGCCGACTTTGGTCGCGAACTTCTTGACAGCGGGCGTAACCGCGAAGCTGATTATAAACGCGACCAGGATGGCAAAAAAGACCTTGACCCAAGGCGCAGCACTCATAAGCATTGCTTTTTGTTCTCCAATCGTTATTTTGCGACGAAGCCGACCTTTTTATAGACCTTGCGCAGCGTTTTCCCGGCGATGGCGGAGGCCTTTTCCGCTCCCGCGCGATAGACCTGCTCCAGATAGCCCTTGTCCCGGAGCAGACGCTCGCTCTCCTCGCGGATGGGGCGCAGCGTCTCTACCACGGCGTCGGCGACGGCCGGCTTGAACGCGCCATAGCCCCTGCCGTCAAATTCCGCTTCGATCTCCGCGTAGGCTTTGCCGGTGCAGGCGGAATAGATGGACATGAGATTGGCGACACCGGGCTTCTCCTCCGGTGCGTAGCGCACGCAGCGCTCCGTGTCAGAGTCGGTGACGGCGCGCTTGAATTTGCGCGCGATGACCTCTGGCGCTTCCAGCAGATAGACGCATCCGTTGGGGTCCTTGTCCGACTTGGACATTTTGCTCGTCGGCGCGGAGAGACTCATGACGCGCGCGCCGACCTTGGGGATATACGGCTCCGGAATGCGGAACACGTCGCCGTAGATGTTGTTGAAGCGCATCGCGACGTCGCGGCAGAGCTCGACATGCTGCTTCTGATCGTCCCCGACCGGGACATAATCCGGCTGATAGAGCAGAATGTCCGCCGCCATCAGCGCGGGATAGGTAAAGAGTCCGCCGTTGATGTTTTCGGCGTTTTTCGCGCTTTTGTCCTTAAACTGCGTCATCCGGGAGAGCTCGCCGAACATGGTGTAGCAGTTGAGCACCCAGCCGAGCTGCGTATGCTCGGGCACGTGACTTTGAATAAACAGCGTGTTCTTTTCCGGGTCCAGCCCGCAGGCGATATATTGCGCGAGCTGCTCCAGCGTCCGGCGGCGCAGATCGGCCGGCGTCTGCCGCACGGTGATGGAGTGCAGGTCCGCCATGAAATAATAGCAGTCAAATTCATCGGCCCGCGCGCCCCAGTTTTTGATTGCGCCGAGATAAGAGCCCAGCGTCAAATCGCCGGAGGGCTGGATGCCGGAGAGCATGACCTTGCGTTTCTTGTTTTCTTCCATTCTGGTTCCTTCCTTGTGTTCTGTGTCTGTACAATCATTTGACATCTTAGCACATTTTCCCGATGAATACAATACAAATAAAAAACCTGAAAATGATTTCATGTTTCGGCGCGCGACTTGACAATCCCGGATTTGTCTCATAATATAAACAGGAATCCGCTTTTGTTGGAGGCACAAAAAATGAAAGACGAGACATGGTTTGACGATATGGAGCGGCGCATCCCGAAGGGGGAGGTGCGCACGCGCTTTGCGCCCAGCCCGACGGGATACATGCACGTCGGCAACCTGCGTACCGCGCTCTACACCTATCTGATTGCACGGCGCGGCGGCGGCAAATTCATTCTCCGGATCGAGGATACGGATCAGGGCCGCTATGTGGAGGGCGCTGAGGAAGCGATTTATCAGACGCTGCGGCAGTGCGGGCTGACGCACGACGAGGGGCCGGACGTCGGCGGCCCGGTCGGGCCGTATGTCCAGACCGAGCGGCGCGGCCTGTATGGGGAATACGCCGAGCGGCTCATCGCGCGCGGACATGCCTATCGCTGCTTCTGCGAGAAGAGCGAGACGGAGGCTGAGGAAGCGGTCGAGGGCGCCTCAATCCGCAAATACGACGGCCGGTGCTCGCGTCTGAGCGCGGCGGAGATTCAGGCCAATTTGGACGCCGGGAAGCCCTATGTAATCCGCCAGAAGATCCCGACGGAGGGGAAGACGACCTTCCACGACGAAATCTTCGGGGATATCACGGTCGAGAACGACTCGCTGGACGACCAGGTGCTCATCAAGCGAGACGGTCTGCCGACCTATAATTTTGCAAACGTGGTGGACGACCATCTCATGGGCATCACCCATGTGGTGCGCGGGACGGAGTATCTCTCTTCCGCGCCGAAGTACAATCTGCTCTATGAGGGCTTTGGCTGGGAAATTCCGAAGTATATCCATTGCTCGCCGGTCATGCGCGACCAGCACAACAAAATGTCCAAGCGGCACGGCGACCCGTCCTATGAGGACCTGATTGCGCAGGGCTATGTGACGGAGGCCGTGGTCAACTACGTGGCGCTGCTCGGCTGGGCGCCCGGCGGCGAGCAGGAGATCTTCACCCTCGCCGAGCTGGAGAAGGCGTTTGACATACACGGTCTTTCCAAGTCGCCCGCGATTTTTGATATCGCAAAACTCCGGTATTTTAACAGCGCCTATCTTCGCGCCATGGAGCCGTCGCGCTTCGTCGCCATCGCGGAGCCGTATATCCGGCAGACTGTAAAAAATCCTGAGATTGATCCGGCGCAGGTCGCGGCCCTGCTTCAGCAGCGCTGCGAGGTGCTGACGGAAATTCCGGAGAAGGTCGATTTCTTCGACGCGCTGCCGGACTATGATGTCGCGCTGTATACGAACAAAAAATCCAAAACGGACGCCGCCGTTTCCCTGGAAATGCTGCGCGCCGTTCGGCCGCTGCTCGCGGCGCTGGACGACTGGACGGATGAGGCGCTGCTGGCCGCAATGGTCGGACTCGCCGAGCGGCTGGCGGTCAAAAACGCAAAGGTCATGTGGCCGGTGCGCATCTCCGTGGCCGGCAAGGCGGTCACGCCCGGCGGCGCGGTGGAGCTCTGCCGCATTCTTGGAAAGGACGAGACGCTGCGGCGCATGGACGTCGGTATCGCCATGCTGGAAGGGGCGCGGTCATGAAGCGGGACGGACAGGATCGCGCGATCCGGTTTTTGCTGATTTTGAATCTGGTCCTTCTGATCGTTTTTCTGGTTCTTAAAATCGCGGACGTTCGGGTCCGCCCGGCGTCCGCGCCCGACGAAGCGCCGGAGGCGGTCGTGTCCGATGCGCCGGTGCCGAGGTTTACGCTTGGCGACACGCCGGAGCAGATACTCGGCGCCGGAAGCGTCCCCAATCGCCCGCAGGAGACGACGCTTCCCACGGAGGGCGACCAACCGACCGCCTCGCTGATTTCCGGCAGCTTTGCCCAGCGCGGCGGGCCGGATTTCTCGCTTTATCTGGACAGCAGGACGTTTCAGCTGATTGAAAACGAGGGACGCTGCTACTTCTGCCCGCATGACGAACTGGGAGCAAAGCTCTATCTGGAGCTTGCTTTCCTCCCCGAAACAGACGCGCAGACGGTTGCCGCCTCGCTGCTTCAGGACTACGGCGTCATGGAGGAGACCGAGGAGATCGGCGCGGCGGAGTTTGGCGGACGGGAAGCGGTCCGCGTGCAGGGGCAGTCGGTGGAAACGCAGCTGGACGCTTATGTGATCCCCATAGACGGCGGGTGCGTTACAGCTGTGCTGTGCACGCCGGGCGGCGCGGAAGGGCCGCGAACGGCCAGCCTCCGCGCCTCGCTCGAAACGCTTGAGCTTTACGAAAATTAACAATTTTTTGCGAAATGAAAGACTCCCTTTTCGGCCAAACTATGCCGGAAAGGGAGTTTTGCTATGAAACGTAGAACAAAAATCAGATGGATATCCTACGGCGCGGCGCTTTTGGTCATTCTCGCCGCGGGCCTGGTCGCGTGCCATGTCGGCGCGGGCGGATACGTCACGCGCATCAACGCCAATACCAGCCACGCCATGGGCGAGGTGCTCTCGGCGGTGGAGGAGCTGGATACGTCGCTGAAAAAAAGCGCGTATGCCACGACGCCCGCGATGGAAAGCGCGATCTGCACGCAGATTTACAGCGATGCGCAGACCGCGGAAATGGCCATCGGCGTGCTGCCCGTGCAGTCAAACGCGCTGGAGGAAATTTCCCGCCACATCTCCGTGGTCGGCGACTATGCCTATGCGCTCTCGCGCGCGGCCGCGGCGGGGCACACCTTCTCGGAGGATACGCTTTCCAATCTCTCCGCCTTCTCGCAGACGACCTCCGCGCTGTATGAGCAATTGTCCGCGCTGCAGCAGGCGCTGACCGCCGGGGCGATGGAGCCGGAAAAATACGCGCGCCTGACGGACGCGCTGGACAATCTGGAGACCGAGGCGGAGCAGGCGGCCGACACCATGGACGCGGAACTGCAGACGCTGGCGGAGACCTTCCCGACGACCCCCGCGCTGATCTACGACGGGAAGTACACCGACCGCACCGGGGAGACGGCGAACATGCTCTCCGGAAAAAGCGAGGTCACAGAGGAGGAGGCCCGCGCGCGGGCGGCGGAATTTCTGCAATGCGACGAGGCCGCGCTGCAAAGCGCCGGGCGCTTGGAAGGAGAGATTCCCTGCTGGAATTTTGATCTTGCCGACGGCGACGACACCGTTTCCATCGCGGTGACCGTGCAGGGCGGCGAGGTCTTGCGGTTTTACTCCTCGTGCGTCAGCGGAGACGCGACGATCGACCACGATGCGGCGCAGCAGGCAGCGGCCGATTTTCTCGCCGCGCGCGGCTTTGAGGGAATGGAGCCATACGGCTACGAGTCGCGCGGCGGCGCGGAGACGATCCGCTTCCTTGCGCGGCAGGACGGCGTCTGGTGCTATCCGGACATGGTCAGCGTTACGGTCTGCATGGAGACCGGCAACGTGCTGGCCATGGAGGCAAAGGAGTATCTGAAAAGTCACGCGCAGCGCGATCTCTCTGCGCTGCTCTCCGGCGAGGACACAACGGCCGCGGCGATTCCGACGACGGTGCAGGTGCTCGATACACGGCCCGTGGTGCTCGCGAGCCTGGGCGGGGAAGAGCGGCTGTGCCGGGAATACACCTGCGCGGCGGCCGACGGCAGCCAGTGTCGGATCTATGTCAACGCCGAGACCGGCGAGCAGGAAAAAATACTGCTTGCGGATGAGCGGGAAGACAGCGAGCTCTGGACGTAAACAGAAAAAATCACGGGACGAGAAACACGCTCCCCCCTTGACGAAAAAAGAGGGAGCGTGTATTATTGTGTCATTCAGGATGCTCTCTAACAGAAACGGAGGGACAAGTTATGAGTGTGATTCCCCGTGTAACGTGCCGTCGCTGCGGGCGGGATTATTCCAGCATGCGCAGCCGGTGCCCATATTGCGGAACCAGACGTGTGAAATCCAGCGACCGCGTACCCATGGGTACGGCAAGCGAGAATGAAGGGACCCCCGCGGCGGAGCGCGCGGCGGTCAACACGCGCTGGCAGATGATTTTTGGCCTCATTCTGCTCGCGGCTGTGGTGCTTGCGGTCATTGTGCTGATTACGGTCGGCCTCAATGACGCAAAGAGCGGAACGAGCGGCGCGGCGCAAAATACGCCGGTCCAGGATACGGCCGCGATCACCTCTGCGGAGCCGGATACGTCCGCTTTGCCGTCGGTAGAGACGGAGACCCCCGTGCCGGACGAGCCGAGTCCGTCGCCCACTGCGGCGGTCAGCAGCATTACGCTGAAATACCTGGGCAGCGAGCGCACAGAGTTCACTGAGGCCGTGGGGGAGGTTGTTCCGCTGACGGCGGAGGTGTATCCGACGGATGTGACGGAGCCTGTCGTCTGGGCCAGCAGCAACGAGTCTGTCGCCAGAGTGAATGACAGCGGCGAAGTGACCGGCGTCGCTTCCGGATCGACGGAGATCACGGCAACCTGCGGCGGCGTCACGGCAACCTGCAAGGTGGTTGTCAGATGAAGGAAATCAGCAATCGACCGCCCGATTTTCGGGCGGTCGAAAAAAGTGTTGACAAAGCGCGCGCGCTGCGTTAAAATAACGTTCGCTGGCACGGACGATTAGCTCAGCTGGTATGAGCATCCGCTTGACGTGCGGAGGGTCACAGGTTCGAGTCCTGTATCGTCCACCAAAAATGAACACGGGGCAGGGTCTTTCAAAAGACAGACCTTCCCCCGTGGTCATTGAAAAATTGGATCGAAGGCAGCGAAAGAACAGGCGGATCCCTGGCAAGGATCACTTTCACTTAGCCGTT
>CACWHX010000017.1 GCA_902760845.1 Oscillospiraceae bacterium | reverse complement strand
GGCGGTTAGCCCCTTGACCAAAGCGCCCCTTTCTTTGCGGCTCCACCGCGTTTCTTTCCGGCAAGACGGAAAGAAATGGGGTGGATTCTGCACTACGTCAATATCTGCAGTACGTAATAAAACGAACCAGGCCACGATCAACCACCCTATCAAGCTCCGCGCAGGAGTCCAAGGAGATGCCGAAAGCCCTTTCTGATCTTTTTTTGACCTATTTGTTTTATGAATAACAATGTTTCGGTTTTGTGATAAGATTCCGCTAAGATTCACAAAATGTTCATAAAATGCTTGTATTTCCCGAATCAAGCCCGTACAATCAACACAGTCTCCCTCCTGTCATCCGAAAATCGGATGCCATTGGAACCGCGGCGGGACGGAGGCGGTCCGTATCGTGTATTTTATGGAAAATGGAGGAAACGCAATGGATAACAAAATGCCAGATACCAACCAACGTGGTTCATTCGGCAGCAACATCGGCTTCCTGCTCTCCGCCATCGGCTCTGCGGTCGGCCTCGGCAACATCTGGGGCTTCCCGTACAAGATGGGCGCTTGCGGCGGCTTCACGTTCCTGCTGGTTTATCTTGCGCTGGCCGTGTTCGTCGGCTTCGCCATCATGCTGGGCGAGCTGGCCCTCGGCCGCAAGACGGGCTTCGGCCCGGTCAACGCCTACAAGGCCGTGTCCAAGAGGTTCAAGTGGGTCGGCTGGCTCGCGATCATCGCGCCGTTTCTCATCATGACCTTCTACTCGGTCCTCGGCGGCTACTGCATTTACTACATCGTCATCAATCTTGTCGGCCTGTTCAGAGGCGTCCCCGGCAGCGAGACCTTCGGCGCCATGCTCACAAGCCCGATGCTGCAGATTGGCGTGATGATCCTCTTCATGCTCATCTGCTACCTCATCAACCGCAGCGGGGTTGACGGCGGCATCGAGAAGTTCAACCAGGTCGGTATGCCGGCGCTGTTCGTGATGCTCGTGATTATCATCATCAAGGCGTGGACGATGCCCGGCGCGGGCGAGGGCCTGAAGTTCATGTTCGTGCCCGGCTACGCGGTCAAGGGCGGCTTCATCGAGGAGACGCCCAGCCTGCTGTCCGTCCTCGCGACGGCCGGCGGTCAGATGTTCTTCTCGCTGTCCCTCGCGATGGGCGCCATGATTACCTATGGCTCCTATCTGGACAAGGGGGAGAACCTGCCGAAAAACTCCGTCATCATCGTCGTATCCGATACCATCGTCGCGCTGATGGCCGGCGTCGCCGTCATCCCGGCGGCCGTCGCCAACGGCATCGCGCAGGGCACGCCCGTGGGCGAGATCAAGCTCAACGGCCCCGGCCTGCTCTTCTCGACGCTGCAGGACGTGTTCCACAACATGGGCGCCATTGGCGGCATCTTCGGCATCATCTTCTTCGTGCTCGTGCTCATCGCGGCAATTTCCTCCGCGATTTCCCTGATCGAGGCGGTCTCCGTCACGTTCATCGACCGCGCCAGCGCCAAGGGCAAGGAGCCCAGCCGCCCGCGCACGGTCACGCTCGTCTGCGCGGTCATCACGCTCGTCGCCTGCCTCGTCGCGGCTGACGGTCTCGGCAGCAACGGCTTCGCGCCCTGGCAGTTCTTCGGCATGGGCGAGGACGCCGTCAAGGGCTGGAACGACTGCTGGCTCGACTTTATGGACGTGTGGTCCGAGGGGATCGCGATGCCGCTCGGTGCCATGATGATGGCCATCATGATCGGCTGGGAGCTCAAGCCCTCGTTCTTCCACGACGAGATCCACTCCGGCTACAATGGCAGGATCGACGGCTTCTGGAGCTTTTGCATGAAGTACCTCGTGCCAATCGCGATGTTCTTCATCCTGCTCGTCCAGCTCGACAGCTTCTTCGGCTTTGGATGGTTCTGATTTCATAACCGCTTTTTGATTTTGATCTGCGGAACCATTTTTCAATTTCCGTTGCCAAAGCAAAACCGCATCGGCCGCCCCACTTCCACGGGGCGGTCGATGTGTTTTTGTCGGAAGATCACGGCGCCGCGCGTTAAGATTTTGCAAAGATGCCGCACAGAGGGCAGATTTTTGAAACCGGGGTTGTGCAGCATGTTATAATGGATAAAACAATGCGTTGACGCAAAGGAGGGGTTTCATGAAAGCGCGCGTTCATGCGCTGCCGTCCTGGCTGCGGGACACGCTCATCTCCCTCTTGATTTTGCTCGCCGCCAACGGCGTCTGCGCGCTGCTGGCGCTGATCCACGAGGACAACAACCCTTTCGCGCCGCAGGTGTTCACGCTGGCGGTCGTGCTGATTTCCTATTTCACGCGCAGCTATTGGCCGGGCATCGTCTGCTCGCTGCTGAGCGTGGTGTGCGTGAATGTGCTGTTCACCTATCCGTTTTTCCGGTTCAATCTCACGCTCATGGGCTATCCGCTCACGTTTCTGGTGATGCTGATCGTGTCGCTGCTGGTGAGCGCGCTCACAACGCGCGTGCGGCGCGAGGAGCAGCTGCGCTTTGAGGCCGAAACGGAAAAAATCCGCGCGGGACTGCTGCGCGCCGTGTCGCACGACCTGCGCACGCCGCTCACGGGCATCATCGGCTGCAGCTCCGCCATGCTGGAAAACAGCCTGCTCACCCCGGAGCAGCGCACGGCGCTCACGCGGGAGATTCACACAGACGCGCTGTGGCTCCTGCGCATGACGGAAAACATCCTGTCCGTGACGAAGTTTCAGGACGGCGTAACGCTGCACAAGACGGACGAGGTCGTGGAGGAGATCCTCGGCAGCGCCATTGTGAAATTCCGCAGGAACACCTCCAGCGCGCTCCCCATCTCCATTACGATGGGGGACGACATCCTGCTCGTTCCGATGGACGCGCTGCTGATTGAACAGGTGCTGATTAATTTGCTGGAAAACGTCGCATACCACGCCTGCGGCGCAACGCGCATCGAGATTTCCGTCCGGCGCGCGCCGGACAGCGTCGGCATCACCGTGGCGGACGACGGCTGCGGCATCCCGCCGGAGCAGCTGTCCGAGCTGTCCGGCACATCGCCGCTCCCCTCGCCCGCGCGCCGCGCCGACGGCAGCCGCGGCATGGGCATCGGTCTCAGCGTCTGCCGCGCCATCGTGGAGGCCCACGGCGGCAGCATCACCGCGGAAAACCGCGCCGACGGCGGCGCGGCGCTGCAATTTTATCTGCCCTGGGAGGAGGAAGAATATGATCCGTGACAAAATCCTCATCGTGGAGGACGATCCCGGTATCCTGCACTTTTTGCAGACCACGCTCAGCGCCGCGGGCTATGACGTGCTCACCGTCGAGACCGGCAAAAGCGCCATGCAGCTGATCTCCTCGCACTGCCCGGACCTTGTGCTGCTCGATCTCGGTCTGCCGGATATGGACGGCGCGGAGATCATCGGCGCAATGCGCACCTGGACGAGCACGCCAGTCGTGGTCGTATCGGCGCGTGACACGGAGCGCGACAAGGCCGACGCGCTGGACCTCGGCGCGGACGATTATCTCTCCAAGCCCTTCGGCACGGTGGAGCTGCTCGCGCGCATCCGCACCGCGCTGCGCCACACGCGCACCGGAAACGAGAGCAGCGAGCTCGCCCTGACGGGCCAATACCGCGTGGACGCGCTCGTGATCGACTATAAAAAGCATCGCGTGTTCATCGGCGGCGAGGACGCCCGCCTCACGCCGAACGAATACCGCATCGTCGCTCTTCTCGGCAAGCATCCCGGCCAGACGCTGACGTATAAGTACATCATGAAAGAGCTGTGGGGTCCCGCCGCGGCGAGCGACAACAAGCTCCTGCGCGTCCACATGGCCAACATCCGCCGGAAGATCGAGCCAAACCCGCTGGAGCCAAAATATTTTTTCACAGAAATCGGCGTAGGCTACCGCATCGCCGAGGAGGAAGAATAACAATCCGGCCCCATCCTGTCGAAAAACTCGTTTTTCGACAGGATGGGGCTTGCGCTGCATTCCTTGCCGTCGTTTGCCACGTCGCGGCAAGCTCTGTATCGTTCGCTTCCCTGGCAAGCGGGAAAGCGCATTCACCCCGCGTCCCCGAGACGAAGCCCAGCGGAGCGGGTTCGGCTCGGTAAAGGAAGAACGGGGGCGCGCTCGGTAAAGGAAGAACGGGGGCGCGGATGCGGAGCCGTCGAGCTTGCCTCGACTGCGCAGCGGAGCAAGCCCGTTCTGACGCCATGGAGCCGGCGCGCGTATGCGCGGCTGCGGAATGGAGCGCGCCCGCACCCACATCCCCGAGACGAAGCCCAGCGAAGCGGGTTCGTCTCGGAAAGGAAGAACGGGGAAGCGGATATGGAGCCGCCGCGCTCCGCGCGGCTGCGGAATGGAGCGCGCCCGTTCTGACGCCGGTGCGAACGCTGCGAGGCTTTTTTTACAAACTGTGCCCGGTCATTTCGATCAGAAATGACCGGGCCTTTTCGCGTGTGTTGGCATCGCCGCCGCTACTTCTTCATCTCGATGTAGGGCAAATCCGCAAAGCCGTTCTTGCAGTAGACGTGAACGGCGCGGACATTTTCCGCCTCCACCTCGAGGCGCAAAATCGCGTCGGGGTATTGCGCCTCAACGAAACGCAGGAACTGCGTCCCGTATCCTCTTTCGCAATACGCCGGCTTCAGATAGAGATCCTCGATCCAGATGCAGCGCTTCCCAAACTCCGTGGAAAAGCTCTTGGCAATCATGGCGTAACCGGCCGCGGCGCCTTCCACGGTCAGCACATAGCCCTCCAGATACGGGTCGTCGCTGAGGCAGTGCTCGATATCGGCGCGGAAAATTTCCTCCGAGCCGTTCGTGGATACCGCGGGCGAGGCGTAAAACACCCGCATCATCGCCAGGACCTCGCCGCTGTTTTGCGCTGTCATGGGTTCTATTTTCATCGTCATCCAGCCGTTCCTCCGTCCATCCGGCGCGCTATCGGCCGCCGCCTGCCTGATCCTCCAGAATATCCTTGACGCCCTGGGCGTCCGCCTCCGGCGCCGCGGTCTCCCTCAGCAGCCTCCAGTAAAACGCGGCAACGTCGGCGTCCTTCAAAATGTACTTTACCTGACTGTTGCGCATGGCGATCGCAAACAGCTGCGCGCGCTCCTCCGGACGCCAGGCCTCCACGTCGCGAAGCCGCTTCATCACCGCGTGCGTGTTTGCAAAGCTGCTGCTGTTTTCCAGGGCGTTGATCAGGTCCGCTTTCCTGCGGTCCTCCTCGCTGCCCTCCCGGTCGGCCTTCTCCGTCTCGGCCTTGTGCCGATAGCTCACGCTCTCCAGCGCCTCGTTGGTGGCCGTGCGGTCGATGATTGCCTTGACCAGCAGGTCGAGCTCCGATCCCTCGGTGTAATCCGCCGGGGCAAAATACTTGATGCGATGGTCGCGCATCATCTTATAGACCTTGCTCTTTTCCCGGGTGTTCGCGTCATAGACGCCGATGGAGTGCCCGCCGTTTGCGTTGACCAGCTTCATGCAGGGGATATCCGTGTCGCTGTCCCCGATATAGACCATGTTGCGAAACGGCACGCGAATCTCCTCCGGCGCGAAATAATCATTCACGCCGGGGTCGTTGATATCCAATACGCCCTTTTCAATGCGGAACAGAAACTGCGTCTTGTTCGTGTAGTTGACAACCTGCGCCGGCCACGCTGCCACACCTTTTTGGTTGAAATAGAACGAACTGGCGTAGATTTTTTCAAACGCGCCCGCCCTGGCGACGGAGGTTCCTTCGATCATCTCCTTCAGCCCGGAGGAGATGATGTAGTGCTCCACGATCACGCCGTGCTGCTCGCCATACGCCCGGATCCGCTCGAACCAGTGCTCCACACCCGGGAACAGGACCACCCTTGCGCCGTATTCCTCCAGCGTTCTTTTCGTAAACAGGACGTTGCCCTCCGCCTCCTGCACCATCATGTACATGTACGCAAGGTTCTGATCCATATCATTGTTTTCCGCCAGTCCGTTCGATATGGTCCAGAACCTGGACACATCGTAGCCGACGTCCTGGATATAGCCCTGGGCCTGCATATCCGTTGGAGACAGCGTTTTGTCGAAGTCGTAGCAGATTGCGATGACCGGCTTCTGCTCCTTCGGTTTTCTGGTATATTCCTTTGCCGACATGACAAGACCTCCTTTGGCGCCGCGCGCATCGCCCAACACGGTTTTTCCCTATTGTATCAGATGCATGGGCATAAGACAAGAAAGCGGGCGAACGTCATGCCGTATGGGGGAATCCGGGCTTTCTCCGCGCTGCGGGCGAGCTGGCAGGGATAGGCTTGCGAAAAGCCAAAGCATCCATTATAATTGTATCATCACGATTAATAAAAAGACGCACAGGGGTTCAGGAGGGACCCAAGGAGGTGTTGCGCTGTGAAGGTGATTACCATACCGGTGGCCTACGGGAGCACGAACTGCTATCTTCTCTGCGATCAGCGGGAAAAGCGCTGCGCCGTGGTGGATCCCGGTGCCGACCCGGAGAAGATTCGGAGCGCCGTGCTCGCGTCCGACTGTACGCCGGAGGCCGTTCTGCTGACGCATGGCCACAGCGACCACGTCGGCGCGGTGGACGCGCTGCGCACGTTCTGGCCGGAGCTTCCCGTCTATCTCAACGACCGGGATGTCCGGGAAAGCGACGACAGGCTGTACCGGCGGCTTTTCCCCATGGTGAAGGAGACGCGGTCCTACGACGAGGGCGATGTGATTCGGATCGGCAGCCTGGAGGTGCGCGTGCTCGCCACGCCCGGACATTCCGCCGGCAGCGTGTCGCTGCTGGCGGAGGACGTTCTTTTGAGCGGGGACGCGCTGTTTGCCTGCGGAATGGGGCGCACGGACCTGCCGGGGGGCAGCGAGACGGAGATGACGGCCACGCTGGCCCGATTGGGCGCGCTGGAGGGGAACTTCAGCGTTCTGCCGGGGCACGGGCGCGCGAGCACGCTGGCGATTGAGCGCAGCGAAAATCCCTGCCTGAGGCAGGCGCTGCAGGCCGCGGCGGGGCCGGCGGAGGAGACCATACGGCTCTATACGCGGCAAAACGACAAAACGCTGCTGGAGCTTGAGCGGACGGGCCGCGTCATTAACCGCAGCTATTATGTGCGGCTCCACTTTGGGGACATGGCGGAGCACTATTTGGAGAGCTACGCATGGTTTGCCGGGGAGGCCGCCAAGCGCGTGCCCCGGCCGGCGGATGTGACGACCTCCATCTGGTGCTCGATCAGCGCCGAGGCGTGCTTCCGGCCCGGGCCGGGCAGCGTGGTGTATGTGCTGGAGGTGCCCCGGTCACAGGTCGTGTTCTTCGACGAGACGAAGTGGGACTATGTCCTTGACCGCATCTATCTGCCGGAGAACGACGAGGACAAGCGCCGCTATCTCGCCCATCTGGAGCGTCTGGGCATCCGGAGCAGCTACGATCTGTTTCGGGAGAAATACCGTGGCCTGTTTGAGGAGGAGCGGGCGCGCATCCGGGAGAGCTGGAAGCGGGTGTTCACCATCGACCGCTGGACGGTGCACAACGTGTGCGGGAACATCTGGGAGATTCGGAAGGAGTGGGTCAGGAAAATCGTTCGTCCCGGCGAAGCGATTGAGTAGGCGCGGCCGGGAAGGGAGGCTGAGACGCGGTATGAGCAGAAACCGATATTCCGACGAGGAGCGGCGGCGAATCGCCGTCCGCCTCGTAGAGGCCGCCGGCGCGCTCATGAAGGCCGGGGGCGTGAAGAATGCGTCCATCCGCAAGGTTGCCCGTGCGGCGGGCTGCAGCAGCGCGTCGCTCTACCGGTATTTTAAGAATCTGGATGAGCTGGTTAACATGGCGTGTCTGCACTGCATGGAGGACTGCTGCCGCGAGATCGCGGCGTTTCGGCAGGACGGGCGCGACAGCCGGGAGACCTACATCCGCACCTGGGACGCGCTCTGCAGGTATGCGTTTGCAAACCCCGAGATCTTTTGTCACGTCTTCTTTGCGTCCAGCGATTCGCTCAGCGGGGAGGCCATCCGCGCCTATTATGCGCTCTTTCCCGCCGGTGCGGAGCGGGAGGCGCCGCTTCGCGAGACCATGCAGCTGCTGTTTGCCGGCAGCTCGCCGAGCGACCGGGGCTATGCGCTCCTGCGGCCCATGGTGCAGGAGCGCGCGCTGCAGGAGGCCGCGGCGAGACAGATCAGCGTGCTGGTCACGGGATACTTTCGCAGTCTTTTGGAGACGCGGCGGGACGAGGGACCGGGCGAGAGCGGAGAGGACAGGATTCAAAAGCAAATGCGGGCGGTTTCGTTTCTTTTGGAGCGCGCGTGCTGACGCGCAGAGAAAAGGAGACAAAGCTCATGGATATGAACAAAGCGCGGATACTCCTTTACGCCATCGACTCCGGCAGCCTGACCAAGACGGCCGCGGCCTTTGATTACACGCCGTCGGGGATCAGCCACATGATGGCGTCTCTGGAGGCGGAGGTGGGCTTTCCGCTGCTGATTCGGACCAAGCGGGGCGTCAGCCCCACGGAGAATGCCAGGCGGCTGCTCCCCGTCATCCGGTCGCTGTTTGAGTGGGACGACTATCTGCGCCAGTCCATCTCGGAGATCAACGGACTGGCGCAGGGGACGCTGCGGATCGGGACCTATGCCAGCATTGCGGATCAGTGGCTGCCGAAGGTGCTGGCGCGGTTTCACGGGGATTATCCGAACATTCGCATCGAGCTCCATGAGGGCGGCCGGCAGGAGATCGAGGACGAGCTTTTGGAGCACAGGGCGGATCTGGGTTTTTACAGCTATCGTCCGGGCATCCGGCACCAGTGGGTCCCGCTTGGGACCGATCCCGTCGTGGTGGCCGTGCCGCCCGGGCACCGCCTGGCCGCGAAGGCCGCCGTGCGGCTGCGGGAGCTGGCGGAGGAGACGTGGATCGTCCCGGCATCCGGCGCGGACGCGGATATTCGAAAGCTGCTCAAGGAGGAAAACGCAAGGCCCCGGCAGCAGCTCTCCGCGCGGCAGGACAGCTCGGCCCTGCGCATGGTGGAGCAGGGAATGGGCGTTTTTCTCACCAACCGCCTGACCGCGGCGGGAAGCGAGCGCGCCCTGAAGCTGCTGCCGCTGAACCCGCCCATGGAGCGCACGCTCGGCATGGCGATTCCGATCGAAAACCGGAAGATCCCCGCCGTGTCAAAGTTCGCGGCCTACGCGGCGGAGCTGCTGCAATCGAATTGATACAAGGCGTCAACTCGCTGTGAGACGTTTTCACAGCAGGTTGACGCTTTTTGTGCCGTCAACACGCCCGGGGGACGCGCTGCCGAAGGAACGGCGATGTTCCTGGCGATACGGCGGATCGGATAATCGCATCCAAGACATTGCAGAAACCGCAAGACGAGTTGAAAGAGCTGAACTTGTAAACAAATATGAGAGCGCATACAATAAAATCAGAAAATAATCGCGATTAAAAAATAAACTTTCACTTCTGAGGCAACGCAATGGAAAAAAATTTTCTGCTGGTCACAAATAACAGCCTGGCGAACGAAACTTACCGCGCCCACGATGTGATCGCCGTGGAATATCTGGAGGACGGCGGCTTCCTGGAGGTTTTGATCCGAACCCGGGACCTCGTTCACAGCGGCTGGCATCTCCTTACGCATCCGCAGGCCAGCAATCTCAAGCCCAACCAGTGTCCGTACAAAACCATCCTCCTGTCCAGCGTCTGCGCCGCGCAGCCGCCGGAGCGGGACGTCGATATGATCGAGCAGAGCATTCTCGCTTACCATAAATTTACCACAGGGATGCGCCCTCCCAAATGGCCTGAGTCCGTGCTGCGGGACTTCAGGACTGTTGACCTTTCGGTGGTGGAGTCAGCGATCAACAGTTCTCTTTTGTAGCAGATTTTATATAGGAACCCGAATATTCAGCAGGAGGTGAAACAGACAAGTGAAACTGGAATTAGGAAAGGTCCGTATTGATGATGTGCAGTTCGGCAGCGAAACCAAAATCGTCGATCACGTGCTGTATGTCAACGCGCAGGAGCTGTGCGACCTGGTCCTTCAGGACGACCGCCTGACCGACTGCCGCGTGGAGCTTGCGCACCCGGGTGAATCCATTCGGATCACGCCGGTCAAGGACGTGATCGAGCCGCGGCTGAAGATGGAGGGACCCGGCTGCGTTTTTCCGGGCATCATGGGCAAGGTCACGGAGGTCGGCCAGGGACTGACCTACTGCATGGACGGCGCCTGCGTGGTCACAGTCGGAAAGATCGTTGGCTTCCAGGAGGGCGTCATCGACATGACGGGGCCCGCTGCGGAGTATTGCCCCTTCTCCAAGACGCAGAACGTCTGCGTCGTGATCGAGCCCAGGGACGGACTGGAGACGCACGTCTATGAGACCGCCGGCAGGATGGCCGGGCTTACGGCCGCCACGTATCTTGCCAAAGCGCTCAGGGATCAGACGCCGGATGAAAGCATTGTCTATGAGACCAAGCCGCTCTTCGAGCAGGCGGCACAGTACCCGGATCTCCCGAAGGTGGGCTACATCCACATGCTGCAGAGCCAGGGGCTTTTGCACGACACGTATTACTACGGTGTAGACGCGAAGAATTTTATCCCCACGCTCATGTATCCCACCGAAATCTTTGACGGCGCGATTGTCTCCGGCAACTGCGTCGCCCCGTGCGACAAGGTTACGACTTACCACCACGAGCATACGAGGGCACGCAGGAGAAGGTGTGCAAGGTGCGCCTGCTGGATCGCGCGGAGCTCGGCCCCGGCGAGCGCGCCTATGCCCAGCTCAGCTTTCGGGACGACACGCTTGTCGCGCGGAATCTGGATCGGTTCATCGTCCGGTTCTTCTCGCCCATGATTACCGTGGGCGGCGGCGTGATCCTGGACATGAAAAAGCGCCGCCTGCGCCGGAACGATCCGGACATCATCGCCCGGCTCGACCGGCTCAACGGCGCGCCCGAGGAGCGCGTCTACCAGATGGTGGCCGACGCCGGTACCGGCCTGATCCGTGAGGAGGAGCTGGGCTCCGTCAGCGGGCTCTCGGCCGGAGAGGTCCGCGCGGCGCTGCAGACGCTGCAGCGCACCGGCAGGATCGTGCAGATTCAGGGCGGCTACGCCGCAAAGGAGACCCTGGACGCGGTGTGGGGCAGGATCGAGGCGCTTCTCACGCGCCATCACGAATCGCAGTCTCTGATGGAGGGCATCCATCTCGGCGAGCTGCGCAGCAGAATCTTTGCCGCGTCGCCCAAAACGGCGGACGCCATCCTGGCCTATTACCAGCAGCAGGGCCTGCTGCGCATCCGCAAGAGCAGCGCCGCGCTCGCCGGGTTTGAGACCTCCTTTTCCGACGCGCAGGCGCAGATGCGCCGGGAGCTGGAGGACTATTATCTCCGCTGCGGCGCGGAGGCGCCCACCAACGCCGAGACTGCCGCGCATTTTCGCGACCGGCAAAAGCTCTGCCGCCAGGTCACGGCGAAGCTGGTGCAGGACGGGGTCCTGGTCGCGCTCAACCCGGACGTCACGGTGCACAGCCGGTTCTGCCGGCAGGCGCTGGATACGTTCGTGGGCATGTTTGCGGACAGCGAGACCGTGGCGCTGGGAGAATTTCGGACGAAATTCGGCGTGTCCCGCAAGTATGCGCAGCAGTATCTGGACTACTTTGACAGCCAGAAGATCTCCCGGCTGGTCGGAGACCGGCGCGTCCTGCTCAAATCCGACAAATAGCATGGCCCCTCAGGGGAAGGCGGAACAGGGCTGCCTGCTTCCGCCAGGGTCCGTTTATCATAAAAAGGCGCTTCCTCCGCACGGAGACGGCTGCTATCCGCTGCGGACCCGCTGCGGCGCCGGAGAAGAAAAACGCTTGGGAGGAATCCGCATATGGGCAAAACCAAAGATCATCTCCTGGTAACGATCGCCGGGCTCGTCGTCGGGATCGGCGCCGTGCTTCTGACCGCTTTCGGAAATCCGGGAAACATGGGGTTTTGCATCGCCTGCTTCCTTCGCGATATTGCGGGCGGCGTGAAGCTCCACTCCGCAGAAGTTGTTCAATACGTTCGGCCCGAGATCATCGGCCTTGTTCTCGGCGCTATGCTTATGGCCCTTGGTACGGGGGAATTCAGAGTCCGCGGCGGCTCCTCGCCGGCGCTGCGCTTTGTCATCGGCTTTTTTGTCATGGTCGGCGCGCTCATGTTTTTGGGGTGCCCGCTGCGCATGGTGATCCGACTCGGCGGCGGGGACGGCAACGCGCTGTTCGGTCTGGCCGGGTTCGCGGCGGGCGTCGTGGTCGGCAGCCTGTTTCTGCGGAAGGGCTATTCGCTGAAGAAGGCGCATCCGCTGGGCAAGCTGGAGGGCGGCGTCCTGCCGGCGGTCAATGTCGTGCTGCTCGTGTTGCTGGTCGCCGTTCCGTCGGTGCTGGCTTTCTCGGCAGAGGGGCCCGGCTCCATGCACGCGCCGCTCCTGCTGTCTCTGGGCGTCAGCCTGGTGATCGGGGCGCTGGCGCAGCGCGCCCGCCTGTGCATGGCGGGCGGCATCCGCGACGCCGTGCTGCTGAAGGACTTTCACCTGCTGTACGGCTTTGCCGCGATTTTCGCGGCGGTCCTGGTCGGAAATCTGATTACCGGCCGGTTCCACGCGGGCTTTGCCGATCAGCCAATCGCCTTTAACACGCTGGCGGACGGAAACTGGCTGTGGGCGTTCCTCGGCATGGCGCTGGTCGGCGTCGGCTCCGTGTTTCTGGGCGGCTGCCCGCTGCGCCAGCTCATTCTTGCCGGCAGCGGCAACAGCGATTCGGCCATCGCCGTGCTTGGCATGACCGTCGGCGCGGCGTTCTGCCACAACTTCGGGTTGGCGTCCTCCGGCGCGGGGACGACAACGGCCGGCCACATCGCGCTGCTCCTCGGCCTCGTTGTCGTGCTGCTGATCGGATGGTGCAATCTTCACAGGGAGGCGCAATCATGACAAAAGTGGATGCCAGAGGGCTGAATTGCCCCGAGCCGGTCCTGCTGACCAAAAGGGCGCTGGAACAGGGCGCGCCGGTCGTCGTCCTCGTTGACGACAAAACGCCGCTGATGAACATTACCCGCTTTGCGGAAAACGCCGGCTATCAGGTCTCGCACGAGCTCGTGGACGGCGACTACGCCATCACCATCCAGGCATGAGCCAGATCGCGACCTTCCACACCCATCTTGGCGCGCTGCGGCTTTTCAAAAAGCTGCAGCGCCTCGGCGATGCGGAGGCGGCCATGATGCCGGTGCCCCGCAGACTATCCGCGTCCTGCGGCACCTGCGTCCGCTTCAGTCTCCCGTTTGAGGCGGCCTGGGCCGACGAGGACCTCGACGCCGTATATATCCGGACCGAAACCGGCTATCAGGCGGTGTTTGTTCAAGAGGAATAAAAAACGAAACAGACCGGGGTTTCCCCCGGTCTGCGTTGTTTTTGGCTTGTTTTCTTATTTCTTTCCGACGAGAAACCGCACGGCGGACACCTGGCTTTCCGTGAGCTGCGCGTTATCCGCGGCGTCGCCACTTCGACATTTTTCCTCCAGGAGGCTGCTGAAGTGATACACCGCCATGACGGCGATCATCATGACATCCTCCGGGCGGACCAGCCCCTCGTCGGCCAGCGGCTCGAGCACGAACAGCTCGCGCTCCACCAGCGAGCCGCCCGTCAGCATTCCATAGACCGCCCCACTGATATTCTCCAGCTGTTCGGGGAACAGGTCATAGTAGGACCGGATGATCTCTCCGAGCGGCCAGCTGTGCGGGTAAAAAAAGATGCGCTGAAAGATGTGCGGCTGCGCGAAGGCGTAGCGACAAAACAGCGCCCAGGTGAGCAGATAGGTCTCATAGGAGGAGCGCTCCACGCGCAGCTCCTCGGCCCAGCTGCGGCAGTAGTCTTCCAGATAACTCATGCAGGAGAGCGTAATCAGCTCGTCCACATCCCGGAAGTAGTGGTATAAGGTCGCGCTGTTATACCCGCACAGGCGGGCGATTTTGCGTATGGTGACCTGGTCGATGCCTTCCGTTTCGATGATCTCCCGCGTCTTTTCAATGAACATGGAAACCATGCGGACCCGCTCGTCGGCGGTATATTTTTTCCTTCCCATAGTGTTTCCGCGTGCCGCTTTCTCCTTTTATGCAGGTCATCTCCACGCGCGCCGCCGCGAACGAAACCGCGCGGGCGCGGAGAACCATAATATGGCTGTTGTGAATACACAGCACCCATATTATAATCATGATCGGCGAGAAATGCAAGTCCGAAGCGGCAATCCTGCACGGCGCCGCGTGGTCATTTCCCGATCTGGAGCGCGGCGCCGTTCAGCGCGGCGTAGACGAGCGCGTCGCCCTCGTAGCAGAGCTTCAGCGAGAAAAACGGTGCGTCCTCCTCCAGCAGGCGAAAGAAGATCCTGTCGCCCTCCCAAGACGGGAGCCGGGCCGCCGCGGCCTTGTCCACCCACTCCAGCGTGCCCTCGTCGCAATCCGTGAGCGTGCCGGTGAAGCCCGCGGCGGTGTAAAGATACATATATTCGGTTTCCCATCTGTCGGAGACGAAGGTGATGATCCCCCGGCAGCGATAGTCCGTGAGCGTAAGCCCGGTCTCCTCGCGTACCTCGCGCAGCAGGCACTCATCCGGACTCTCGTCGGGCTCAAACTTGCCGCCGACGCCGACCCACTTGTCGTGGTTGAGATCGTTCTCCTTTTTGACGCGGTGCAGCATCAGATATTTGCCGTCGCGCTCGATATAGCAGAGCGTAGTGTTCAGCATCCCGTCACGCCTCCCAAGGGTTTTGAATAGTATACCACGGCGCGCGTGCGATTGTAAATGCCACGCCGACGCGGCTTTTCGCCGCGAGGTTGACAGGAAAATGAAAAAAGAATATCATATTTAAGAATTCTTAAATCTTATGTATTCCTCACAGAGAAAGAACGTGTTTTTATGCCGACAGCGACAACCGAAAGACCGATCGACCACGCGCAGGCCGCCGCGCCGGCTGCGGCGGCGCGCCGCGGCTTCTTTTTGTTTCAGACCGGCAGCGCGGAGCATCCGGTTCTGTTTTGGCTCTGGAACTGGTTTTTTGTGCTCGCCTCGGGCGCGGGGTGCGGCCTGCTCAGCCTGCGGCTGGCCATCGGCCGCTATCCCCACGAAATATTCTGGAGCTATTTTGACCATCCGAGCATCATTTTGCTGAATCTGCTCCCGGTGATGCTGCTGACGGCGCTGCTGTACTGCCTGATCGGCCGCGCGTGGATCGCCTTTCTGGCGGCGGGAGTCCCCGTGTTTCTTGCCTCGGCCGGGAATTACTTCAAGCTGCTGTTCCGGGACGATCCATTCAAATTTTCCGATGTCGTGGACATTGGGATGGCGCTGCAGTTTACCGGCAGCTACAAGATCGAATTTGACACGCGCCTCTGGTTTTGCGTCGGGTGCACCGTGGCCGGAGCGGTTTTTCTGTTCTTCTGCGTCCGCGGCCGGCCGCGCGGCAAAACGCGCCTGTGCGTCGTGCTGCTGCTGGCGCTGAGCATCCTTCCGCTGAGCCGGGCGTACACGAGCGCGGACGTTTATGACCGCAAAACGGCCAACGACACGTACATCAACCCCTGGATCGCGACGCAGGCTTATCTCTCGCGCGGCTTTGTCTACCCGTTTCTGCACAGCGTATCCGAGGCGCTTCCGTCCAGGCCCGCCGGGTATTCCGACAGCGCTGCGCGCGCGCTGCTCACGTCCTATACGCCGGAGAACATCCCGGACGACAAGAAGGCAAACGTGATCGGGATCCAGCTGGAGGCGTTCAACGACTTCACGAGGATCGGCTTTTCGGATATTGACGAGAGCGTATACGCGGCCTACCACCAGCTGGAGCGCGAGAGCTATTGCGGCCGCCTCGTCACCAACATCTTCGCGGGCGGAACGGTGGACACGGAGCGGGGCTTTCTGACCGGCGACACCGCAGTGGAGGACTTCCGGCACGATACGGGGTCCTATGTGCGCTATTTCAAAGGACAGGGGTACGATACCGAGGGCGGGCATCCCTGCTATGAGTCGTTTTACAACCGGGTGAACGTCAATTCCTACCTGGGCTTCGACCGCTACTGGTTCTACGAAAACCGCTACGCCGCGCTCGCGAACGACGCCATGGCCGACGACGCGATCTTTCTGTCCGATCTTTTGGAGCTCTATCAGGCGCGCGACAAGGGCACGCCGTATTTCAATTTCTCCGTCACCTACCAGGGGCATGGCCCCTATTCCGAGACGAAGCTGCTCTGGGGAGAGGAGTGCTGGCACGGCGACGGCGTGAGCGAGGAGACCTATTATATCCTGAACAATTACCTCGGCTCGGTCAGGGATACCGCGGCGCAGCTTTCGGCGCTGGTTGACGCCCTGCGCGCGGAGGACGACCCGGTCGTCCTGGTCGTGTTCGGCGACCATAATCCGTGGCTCGGCAACAACAGCGTCTATAAAGAGCTGGGGATCAATCTGGACACCTCGACGGAGGAGGGCTTCTATCAGTATTACGGCACGCGGTATCTCATCTGGGCGAATGACGCCGCCAGGGCGCTTCTTGACGGCGACTTTGTGGGCGAGGGGCCGGACGTGAGCCCCTGCTTTCTGATGAACGTCCTGTTTCAGCAGTGCGGCTGGGGCGGCGGCGACGCCTATATGCAGCTGGCGGGCGAGCTTATGGAAAGCGTACCGGTTGTCAACACAGACGGCTTCTATGTCGAAAACGGCGTGGTGACAAGATCGCTTTCCGGGCAAACGGAAGAGCAGTTGCAAAGACTGCTGATCGCGCAGTTTTATCGCAAACGCCACGTTGCGGAGCTTTACTAAAACCAAATCAAAAACGCCGCCCCGGCTCTGCCGGGGCGGCGCGCCGCCAACGAAAAAGGCTCGCCCTGGTCGGGGCAAGCCTTGTTCGGTGCAATGATGCAATTCACACAGCGCGTGTTACCTTGCCGCTGCGGAGGCAGCGGGTGCATGCGTAGACGTGTTTCGGGCTGCCGTCCACGATGGCCTTGACGCGCTTCACATTGGGCTTCCACATGCGGTTGGAGCGCCTGTGCGAGTGGCTCACCTGAATACCGAAGGAAACGCCCTTGTCGCAAAATTCACATTTTGCCATGGTGCTGAAGCACCTCCTTACTGGTTTGTCTGCGAGAACAGCTTATCTATCATAGCAGAACGGCGCGGCAATTGCAAGATATTTTCGCAATTTCTTCTTGATTTTGCTGCGGCGTGTTTGCGTGAATGCGGAAAACCCATTGCCAAACGCCTGCAGTTTGGGTAAAATAGAACAACAGGAACGAAGCGGACGCGGCGCCGCGCCGCGGAAGGGAGCGCGATGCACATGAGCCAGAAGCAGAAATATACCGTATCGCTCAAGGCGGTCGCCGAGGAGCAGGGGCTGACGGTGCTGCACGCCAGCGCGAATTACGCCCGGCAGCAGATCGAGACGATGGACGTCAACCGTCCGGGTCTGCAGCTTGCGGGCTTCTATAATTACTTTGATCCCAAGCGCCTGCAGATTGTCGGGCGTGTGGAGAGCACCTTTCTGGAAACGCTGTCGGACGACGCAAGGCGCCGCAGCATCGAGGATTTCATGCGGCACCCCATCAGCGGCGTCGTGATCTGCCACGGGATGGACCCGTTCCCGGAGTGCATGGAGATGGCGGAAAAGTATGACCGCAACGTCTTTCTCACGCGGGAGGACACGTCCGAATTCATGGCGAATGTCATCGCTGCGCTCTCGTCGTATCTCGCGCCGCGTGTGACGCGCCACGGCGTGCTCGTGGAGGTGTTCGGCGAGGGCCTGCTCATCATGGGCGACTCCGGCATCGGCAAGAGCGAGACGGCGCTGGAGCTCATCAAGCGCGGCCACCGCCTGGTGGCGGACGACGCTGTGGAGATCAAGCGCACGCAGCGCAGCACGCTCATCGGCACCGCGCCGGAGATGATCCGCTATTATATGGAGCTGCGCGGCATCGGCGTCATCGACGCGCGGCGCATTTACGGCGTCGGCGCCGTCAAGCCGGAGAGCCGCATTGATCTCGTGGTGAATCTGGCCCCGTGGGAGGACGGCTACGCATATGACCGGCTGGGCCTGCACACGGAGTATTGCGAGATTCTGGACGTGAAGGTGCCGATGGTGACGATCCCGGTGCGGCCGGGGCGGAATCTCGCCGTGATCCTGGAGCTTGCGGCCATGAATAACCGCCAGAAGAACATGGGCTTCAACGCCGCGCAGGCGCTGGCGGACGAACACGACCGCGGGATCGACCACGGGATGTCATTCTAAATTTTTTGTCTGGGAGACGTTTATGGATCAGCTTGAATTTGCGGTGCGCCGCCTGCGGGAGCAGCTTCCGGCGCTGACGATTCTGGAGCACGAGCCGATGAACCGGCACTGCTCGTTTCGCATCGGCGGGCCGGTGCGCGCGCTGGTGCAGCCGGCGTCGGCGGAGGAGGCGGCGGCAGTCTGCCGCGCGCTTCGCGCTGCGGCGGTCACGCCGCTCATCCTCGGCAACGGCACGAACCTGCTCGTGACGGACGCGCCGCTTTCGCGCGTCGCCGTGCAGTTTGGCGAGCAGATGGCCGCCGTGGAGCGGACCGGGCCGGATACGCTGCGCGCGCAGTGCGGCGTCACGCTCACGCGCCTCGCGCGCGAGGCGCAGCAGCTTGGCCTCGGCGGGATGGAGTTTGCCCACGGCATCCCCGGCTCGCTCGGCGGCGGGGTGTCGATGAACGCGGGCGCGTACGGCGGGGAGATGAAGGACATCGTCGTCTCCACGCGGTATCTGGACGGCGCGCTGGAGCTGAGCGAGGCCGTGGGGGCCGCGCATGATTTTTCATACCGCCGCAGCCGCTTTTCCGACACGGACGACGTGATCCTCGACAGCACGCTCCGCTTCACGCCGGGCGATCCGGAGACGATCCACGCGCGCATGGCGGAGCTGCGCGAAAAACGCCGCGCAAGCCAGCCGCTCGAGCTGCCGAGCGCGGGCAGCACCTTCAAGCGGCCGGCGGGCGGCTATGCCGCCGCGCTCATCGAGCAGGCGGGGCTGAAGGGCTTCGCCATCGGCGGCGCGCAGGTGTCGGAAAAGCACGCGGGATTTGTGGTCAATCGCGGCGGCGCGACGTTTGACGACGTGCTCCGGCTCATCGACCATATCCGGGAGACGGTTTACCGCGCCTCGGGCATCGAGCTGGAGACGGAGGTCAAGATCATAAGGGACTGACGACCGGTCAAAAGGAGAAGTCTATGGATTTTCTGATTATTTCGGGCCTCTCCGGCGCAGGCAAGAGCCGCGCGGCGGACGTGCTGGAGGACTTGGATTTTTACTGCGTGGACAACATGCCCATTGCGCTGCTCACGAAGTTTGCGGAGCTGTGCCTCGCCACGCGCGGCCGGTATGAGCGCGTCGCGCTGGTGACGGATGTGCGCGCGTCCGAGAGCTTCACAGAGCTGTTTGAGGCGCTCGACACGCTGCACGACATGGGCGTGAACTACCGCATCCTGTATGTCGAGGCGTCGGAGGCGACGATCGTGAAGCGCTACAAGGAGTCGCGCCGGCCGCACCCGCTCGCGGCGGAATACGGCTCGATCCAGGACGCCGTGCGGCACGAGACGGAGCTGCTGCGCCCCATCCGCGAGCGCGCGGACTATATCCTCAACACCACGGGGCTGACGCTCTCCATGCTGCAAAACCGCATCCACGGCTTTTTTGTTGACGGGAAAAAACGGCGGGACCTGCTGGTGAACGTCGTCTCCTTCGGCTTTAAATACGGCATCCCGATCGACGCCGACCTGGTGTTTGACGTGCGCTTTCTGCCGAACCCGTTTTACGTGGAAGCGCTGCGGCCCCAGTCCGGCATGGACGAGCCGGTGCAGGACTATGTCCTGCGCAGCGACACGGCGCGGGATTTTCTCGACCGCCTGTGCGGCATGGTCGATTTTCTCCTGCCGCAGTACGCCGAGGAGGGGCGCTATGCCGTCACCATTGCCATCGGCTGCACCGGCGGCCGCCACCGCAGCGTGGCCGTCGCCAAGGCGCTGGCCGACCATCTGCGGGAGATGGAGGAGGACGTGCAGTTCACCAACCGCGATTTGGGTAGAAACGAATGAACGCGAGCAGCTACTATCCGTCCCAGCCGCGCATCGCCGCCATCGGCGGGGGGACGGGCCTGTCCACCATGCTGCGCGGGCTGAAGCGCTATACCGGCCGCATCACCGCCATCGTCACAATGGCGGACGACGGCGGCGGCTCGGGCGTGCTGCGGCGCGAGCTGGACATGCCGCCGCCGGGCGATGTGCGCAACTGCATCTGCGCGCTGGCAAACACCGAGCCGACGATGGAGCAGCTCATGCGCTATCGCTTTTCCGAGGGGCGGCTTGCGGGGCAGAATCTCGGCAATCTCATGCTCGCGGCGCTCAACGACCTCTCCGGCAGCTTTGAAGAGGCCGTGCGCCGGATGAGCGACGTGCTTGCCATCACCGGGCAGGTGTTGCCCGTGACGAACGAAAATGTCCGTCTCATGGCGGAGTTTGACGACGGCACGGCGGTCGTCGGCGAGTCGAAGATCGCCGGGATGAAGCACGGCGCGAAGCGGCGCATTTCCCGCGTGCGGCTCCTTCCGGAGCAGCCGGACGCGCTGCCGGAGGCGCTGGAGGCCATCCGGAACGCGGATCTCATCGTCATCGGGCCGGGCAGCCTCTATACGAGCATCCTGCCGAATCTGCTCACGGCGGGCGTGGCGCGCGCCGTGGCGGAGTCCAGGGCGCTGAAGATTTATGTGCTGAACGTCATGACGCAGGAGGGGGAGACGGAGGGCTACTCCGCCGCCGATCACGTCCGCGCGCTCTACGACCATTCGGGAGAGCGGCTGTTCTCGCTCTGCCTGGCGAACAACCGGCCGATCCCGGAGCAGGTGCTGCGCCTCTACGCCGCCGAGGGGGCGGCGCCGGTGCGCCTGGACGGCGACGCGCTGAATGCCCTGGGCGTGGAGGTCTTTCACGCGCCGGTGGCGCAGATTCAAAATTCGCTGGTGCGCCACGACCCGGACGCGCTCGCGCGCGAGCTGATGTGGATCTATCGCGCCAGGGCGGAGACGCAGGTGTATCAATAAATGCGGTTCGATTGCAGGGAGGTCAGCATGTCCTTTTCGTCAGAAGTGAAGGCGGAGCTTTGCCGGGAGGCGGTCGGCCGCCGCGCCCTTGCGGCGGCGGAGGCCTACGGCGTGCTGCTCTATTGCCAGATCTATACCCCGCGGGAGATTCGCGTGGTCACGGCGAGCGCGCCGTTTGCCGAGCGGCTGCCGAAGCTGTTTTCCCGCGCGTTCGGCGCGTCGTTCGACGCCCCGGCGGAAACCGGCGGCGGGCGCTGGGTGTTTTCCGTCACGGACGCGGACACGATCAGGAAAATCTTCGCCGCCTTCGGCGCGGAGATCGACCGCACGCTCTCGCACCACATCAATCTCGGCGTGCTGGAGGAGCCGGGCTGCCGCCGGGCGTTTGTGCGCGGCGCGTTTCTCGCGGGCGGGAGCGCGACCGATCCTGAAAAAAACTACCATCTGGAGTTCATCACCGCCCACTACAGCGTCAGCCGTGAGGCGTATTCCATCCTCGTGGAGATGGGTTTTTCGCCGCGGGAGATCAGCCGCGGCGGGAATTATATCCTATATTTCAAAAAGTCCGAGGCCATTGAGGACCTGCTCACGACGCTGGGCGCGTCGGGCGCGGCGATGCGCGTCATGTCCGCGAAGGTGGAAAAGTCCATGAACAACGCCATCAACCGCAAGGTCAACTGCGACACGGCGAACGCGGACAAGGTCGTCGCCGCGGCGCAGGAGCAGATGGACGCCATCCGCCGCATCGAGCGCGCCTGCGGACTGGGCGTGCTGCCGGAAAAGCTGCAGGAGGCGGCGCTGCTGCGCATTGCGAATCCCGAGGCGAGCCTGGCCGATCTCGCGGCGCTGTCCTATCCCCCGGTGACGAAAAGCTGCCTGAGCTATCGGTTGAAAAAAATTGTAGAATTTGAAGTCGAATGACCGCGCGGCGGACCCCCGCCGCCGTCTGAACCAAACAGGAGAACCGCCATGTCTTTCACACATCTCCATGTCCACAGCGAATACAGCCTGCTCGACGGCGCGTGCCGCATCGAGCAATTGCCCGCGCGCGCGAAGGAGCTGGGCATGACCGCGCTTGCCATCACCGACCACGGCGTGATGTACGGCGCGGTCGCGTTTTACCGCGCGTGCGCGGCCGCCGGCATCAAGCCCATCATCGGCTGCGAGGTCTATGTCGCCCCGCGCGGCCGCACCGACCGGGAGTACGGCATTGACAATGAATACACGCATCTCATCCTTCTCTGCCGCAACGAGACCGGATACCGCAACCTGAGCTATCTGGTGTCGGCCGGGTTCACCGAGGGGTTTTATACCAAGCCGCGCATCGACTGGCCGCTGCTGCACGCGCACGCCGAGGGGCTGATCTGCCTTTCGGGCTGCATCGCCGGGGCGATTCCGCGCCTGCTGCTGCGGGACGATTATGACGGCGCGAAGGCGAAGGCGCTGGAGCTGGCGCAGCTGTTTGGCGAGGACGGATTCTATCTGGAGCTGCAAAACCACGGCATCCCGGAGGAGGCGCAGGCCGCGCAGGGCATGCTGCGCATCCACCGCGAGACGGGCATTCCCATCGTGGTGACGAACGACGCACACTATTTGAAGCGGGAGGACGCCCACTATCAGGACGTGCTCATGTGCATCCAGACGGGCAAGACCGTGGACGACCCGGACCGGATGCGCTTTGCAAACGACACGTTTTATCTCAAGAGCGAGGAGGAGATGCGCGCGCTCTTCCCCGAGTATCCGGAGGCGGCGGAGAACACGCAGCGGATTGCCGAGCTGTGCAGCTTTGACTTTGTGTTCGGCCAGTACCACCTGCCGCGCTTTCTCCTGCCGGAGGGGGAGACGGACAGCGACGCATATCTCACGCGCCTGTGCGACGAGGGCTTCCAGCGCCGCTACGGCGACGGCCGCCCGGAGGTGCGCCGCCAGCTGGACTATGAGCTGAACATGATCCGCCGCATGGGGTTCGTGGATTATTTTCTCATCGTGTCGGACTTCATCGGCTACGCCAAGCGCCGGGGCATCCCCGTCGGACCCGGACGCGGCAGCGCCGCGGGGAGCGTCGTGTCATATTGTCTCGATATCACGGACGTGGACCCCATCAAATACAGCCTCTACTTCGAGCGGTTTCTCAATCCGGAGCGCGTGAGCATGCCGGACATCGACGTGGACTTCTGCGTGAACCGGCGCGGTGAGGTCATTGATTATGTAAACCAAAAATACGGTCACGACCACGTGGCGCAGATCGTCACGTTCGGCACCATGGCGGCGCGCGCCGCCATACGCGACGTGGGCCGCGCGCTGAATTTTTCCTATGCGGAGACGGACGCGGTGGCAAAGCAGGTGCCCGGCACGCTGAACATGACGCTCGACGAGGCGCTGCGCCTGTCCAAGCCCCTCCGGGAAATGTACGACGCCGACGAGCGCGTGAAGACGCTCATCGACACGGCGCGCGCGCTGGAGGGAATGCCGCGCCACGCCTCCACCCACGCGGCGGGCGTGGTCATCACGGAAAAGCCGGTGCGGGACTATGTGCCCCTGTCGCAGAACGATGACACGGTTGTCTGCCAGTATCCGATGACGACGCTGGAGCAGCTGGGCCTGCTGAAAATGGATTTTCTGGGCCTGCGAAATCTCACCATTCTGGACGACGCGGTGCGTCTGGTGCGCCGCAGCGAGCCGGACTTTTCCGTAGAGCAGGCGCCGGAGGACGACGCGGAGACGTTCGAGATGCTCGCCGCCGGGCGCACGGAGGGCGTGTTCCAGTTGGAGAGCGCGGGCATGACCGGCGTGTGCATGGGGCTGAAGCCGAAGAGCATCGAGGACATCACCGCCGTCATCGCGCTCTATCGCCCCGGCCCGATGGACAGCATCCCGAAATTCCTGGAGTGCTCGGCCCACCCGGAGAAGATCACCTACAAGCATCCGATGCTGGAGCCGATCCTCTCCGTCACCTACGGCTGCATCGTGTATCAGGAGCAGGTGATCGAAATTTTCCGGCGGCTGGCGGGCTTTTCGCTGGGGCAGGCGGACCTCATCCGCCGCGCCATGTCGAAGAAAAAGGAGAAAGAGATCAAAAAAGAGCGCGCCGCCTTCATCCACGGCGACGCGGAGCGGGACATCCCCGGCGCGGTGGCAAACGGCGTGCCGGAGGACGTGGCCAACAGCATCTACGACGAGATCCTTGACTTTGCAAGCTACGCCTTCAACAAGGCGCACGCCGTGGCCTATGCCGTCGTGGCATACCGCACGGCGTATATGAAGCGGCACTATCCGCGCGAATATATGGCGGCGCTGCTCACCTCGGTGCTCGACAGCAGCGCAAAGGTCGCGGAGTATATCGCCGCGTGCCGCGACATGGGCATCCGGCTCCTGCCGCCGGACGTAAACGAGTCGGACGCGGATTTCACCGTCGTGGGCGAAAATCTGCGCTTCGGCCTTGTGGCGATCAAGAACATCGGGCGCGGCTTTATCCGGAGCCTGATGCACGAGCGCGCGGAGAATGGGCCCTTCACCGCGTTCGACGAATTTTGCCGCCGCATGAACGGGCACGAGCTCAACCGCCGCGCGCTGGAGAGTCTCATTCGCGCGGGCTGCTTCGACAGCATGGGATATAAGCGAAAGGCGCTGCTGCAGGTGGCCGGCCGCGTGCTGGACGGCGTGGCGTCCGAAGGGCGCGCGAATATCGAGGGGCAGCTGGACCTCTTCGGCATGGCGATGGACGACGGCGGGGAGTCGGCGCCGTCCGCCGCGCTGGAGCTGCCGGACGTGGAGGAGTTCACGCGGCAGGAGATCATGGCCATGGAGCGCGAGACGACGGGGCTGTATCTCTCCGGCCACCCGATGGACGAATATCGGGCGCTGGCGCAGCGCGCGGGCGCGGCGCCGATCGGCGCGATTCTGTCAGATTTCTCATCCGAGGACGGCGGACAGCGCTTTCGCGACAATCAGCGCGTGACGGTCGCGGGCGTCGTGACCGGCTCAAAGACGCGCACCACGCGCAGCAACTCTCTCATGACGTATATCCAGCTGGAGGACGACACCGGCGCCATGGAGCTGATCGCGTTTCAAAAGGCGCTCGACCAGGGCGGCGGGTATATCCGCGAGAACGCGCCGCTGCTCGTGGAGGGGCGCATCTCCGTGCGCGACGAAAAGGAGCCGCAGCTCATGGTAGACGCGCTGCATCCCCTGGAGGCGTCGCTGCAGGGGTCCGCCCCGGCGCAGCCCGCGCAAAACGGGCAGGCGCGCCGCATCTGGGCGCGCCTGCCGACGCGGGATTGCCCCGCCATGCATCGCATCGAGCTGATTTTGGAGATGTTTCCGGGGCGGCAGCAGCTCGTGCTGTATTTTGCCGACACCGAAAAGCGCGCCGCCGCGCCGTGCCTGATCCACGAGGCGCTTGTGGACGAGCTGCGGGAGCTGCTCGGCGCGGAAAACGTCGTCGTGAAATAGCCGCGCGTTATTTGAACGTCTCCGAGAGCGCGTCCCACAGCTCCAGAATGCGAAAGCGCACGACGTAATCCGCGCCGTCCTCGGTGATGAGGCGCACGTCGTCCTCCGAGAGCGCCTCGACCGCGCGTTCGGAGAGCGCGCTCTCCACGCACAGCGGCGGGAAGACAACGCACCACCAGTTGTGCCCCGCCCCGGCGCCGAGCGTGACGCGCAGGGAGGGATACGTCCCCGCCGGGAGCGAGAACGTGTCGTATTCCCGCGTGGGATAGTGCTCCGGCCCGAACGCGACGGAGACGGGCTGATCCGTCACCCGGCGCGCGGCGCGCGCGATCCCGTTCTGCTCGCGCGCAATGATGGCCTGCGCCTCGCCGATGTCCGTGACGTCGGCGAGCTTCGGCGTCAGATAGTCGAGCACCGCGTCGCGTACGCGGAGCTTTTCGGCCTGGTCCGCCTCGGCGTCCGAGGCCGCGATGACGTGCAGCCGCACCAGACGGCTTGCGAGCAGCTCCTGCCGCGCCTGCGCCCACACGCCGCACAGCAGCGTAAAGCACAGCGAGAGCAGCAGCGCCAGCTCCCAGGGACGGAGCCTGCGATTTTCATCCATAAGTAAAAAACCCCATTTCATAAAATCCGTGTGTGGACAAATCTGTCTTCCCATAAAAACTGCCGGCACAATCAGTGTCGGCAGTTTTGGCTTGTTTTAAACGGGGCAGTTAAACGGGGTTTTTTGGGCTGTGTTTTTTAAATTTCCAGTCGGCCGATCGTCACGGTCATGAACGTCTCGCGATAGATCGGCTTCAGCGCGCGGTAAGCCCGCTCCGCGCTGGCGCGGTCCGGGAACAGGCCGAACACCGCCGAGCCGGTGCCGCTCATGCAGGCGCCGTAGGCTCCGCAGCCGACGAGCGTGCTCTTGATGGCGTTGATGTCGCCCGCGCGGCGCTCGAGCACGTCCTCAAACACGTTGTACATCCGCTGCCCGAGCGCGCGCCGGTTGCCCGAGCGCAGCGCCGCGGCAATGCCGACCGTGTCGGGCCGGCAGCGGGAGGCGCGGCTGTCGATGCGGGCGAACAGCGCCGGCGTGGAGATGGGAAACGCCGGCTTGCAGATGACGACATCCGTCTCCGCGAGCGGCGTGAGCGGCGTGAGCACCTCGCCCCGCCCCTCGGCAAGCGTCGTGCCGCCCGCGATGCAATAGGGCACGTCCATGCCGAGCTGCATCCCGAGCGTCTCCAGCTCCTCGCAGGTCATGCCCTCGCCCAGATAGCGGTTGAGCGTGCGCAGCACGGCCGCCGCGTCCGACGAGCCGCCGCCCAGCCCCGCGCAGACGGGGATGCGCTTGCGCAGGCGAATGAACGCGCCGGCGCGCGGATGGCCCGTCGTCTCCAGAAAGAGCTTCGCCGCGCGCAGGGCGATGTTGCGCTCGTCGTTCGGCAGATAGTGCCGGTCAGACTGTGCGGAGAAGCGCCCGCTGCGGTTGAGCGTGATCGCGAGATCGTCGTGTAGCGCCACGCTCTGCATAATCATGCACAGATCATGGTAGCCATCGCTCCGGCGATCGAACACGTCCAGCGAGAGATTCAGTTTTGCATAGGCTTTTGCACGAATGGCATCCATGGCGGTTCCAACGCTTCCCTTCCTGTCTCAATCAGCAGATCCCGAGCGCGGCCGGGCCCGGCCGCCGCTGTCATTGCCCAAAATGGACTGGGTGTTTCATATTCATAATTTGTTCATTTTTCCCTCACGATTTTTTCATATTTTGGACTAAAATAAAAAGTTACGAATCGAGGGGCGCCGCCCCCGCGCAGCCTGCGAATGATATTGTATTATATCCCATTTTTCGCTGTTTGTGAAGCCCCCACGCATTCGCGCGTATTTTTGCGCGAGACGTTTTGACAAGCAAGCTGCTGCGTGCTATATTTATAGTGTTGCGCATCACTTGCTTGCGCGGGAAATCGCGTTCAAAATAACGGCGTTCGGGGGTGACGGTATGCGTGCGGGAATGTATCTGCTCGGCGGGCTTGCCGGATTGGCGTTCGGTCTGGCGGTGAGCTACTGCAATATGCTGCTCACAAAGCGCGCGGTGAAAAAGAAGGACGGCAGCGGCGTAAACGCCGTGATGAGCACGAACGTGCTGCGGCAGCTGATTAATATCGCCGCGCTCGCGGTGGTTTTTCTGCTGCGCAACGTCGTTCCTCTGCCGTTTTACGGCACGATCATCGGCGCGGCGATCGGCCTCTCGGCCGGCAGCGTGCTGTTTATCTGGCTGCTCACAAAACAAATGGAGCGGGATGATCCCGCTTCGCGGAGGTGAAAACATGGAAGAAACCAGTGTGTTGTTCTCGATCGGACCGCTGGAGGTCACCGGCACGGTCGTGACCATGTGGGTCATCATCGCGGTTCTGGCGCTGGTGAGCTGGCTCGCCACGCGGCATCTGAAGGAGGTGCCCGGCAAGCTGCAAAATCTCGCGGAGATGGCGGTCGAAAGTCTGCAAAACTATTTCGGCGGCATCATGGGACAGGAAAACGCGAAGCGCTATTTCCCCATTATGGCGACGTTTTTCATTTTCATCGTCGTCTCGAACTATTCGGGACTCCTGCCCGGCGCGGGCAGCGTCTTCGCCGTGCCGACGGCGTGCCTCTCCGTCACGGCGGGGCTTGCGATCGTCGCGTTTTTCACCACGCACACCGTCGGCATCCGCAGGCAGGGGCTTGGAGGCTATCTCAAGACGTTTATCAAGCCGTTTCTGCTGATGCTGCCGCTGAATCTCATTGAGATGTTCGTGCGGCCGTTCTCGCTCGCGCTTCGTCTGTACGGCAACCTCTACGGCGAGGAGATGGTCTCCGAGCAGTTGGGCAATCTCTTCCCGATCGGCCTGCCGATCGTCATGCACATCCTGAGCCTGCTGTTCTGCCTGATTCAGGCCGTCGTGTTCACGATGCTGCTGTCGATCTACATCAGCGAGGCGATCGGCGAGGAGGAGTAACCTTCGCGATCTCGTATTCCATACGATACATCTTATATCAACCTGAACCATTACAAGGAGGAACCACATCATGACTTCATCCGCAATCATTGCGCTGGCCGCCGCGCTGGCCGTCGCGCTCAGCACCATCGGCCCCGGCATCGGCCAGGGCCTGACCGCATCCAAGGCCATGGAGGCCATTGCCCGCCAGCCGGAGGCTGCCGGCAGCATCCGCAGCAGCATGATTATCGCCATGGCGCTTATGGAGGCGCTGACCATCTACGGCCTGCTGATTGCGTTCATGCTCGTTGCGCAGATCTGACGCGCTGCAGAAAGGAAGGCACACGCTTTGAGCATCAATCCTTCAGAACTGATCTGGACTGTGCTGTGCTTTTTCGTGCTGCTGTTCGTGCTGAAAAAGCTGCTGTTCGACCCGCTGACCCGCTTCATGGACGCGCGCCGCGCGCGTGTGGATGAAGCGCTGGAGACCGAGCGTCAGGCGCAGCAGGCGCGCGCGGAAAACGACGAGGCGCTGCTTGCCAGGCGCAAGGAAACCACCGCCGAGGCCGCCGGGATCGTGGCGCAGGCGCACGCCGCCGACGAGCAGGCGCACGCCGCCGCGCTCGACGCCGCGCATCAGGAGACGACGCAGTCTCTGCACGCGGCCCGCGAGCGGCTTCGCAGCGAGGAGACGGAGACGGGCGCCGCGCTCGAGGCACAGATGCCAGAATTTGTAGAGCTTCTCACGGACACCCTGTTGGGAGAAACCGCCGCGTCGTAAACGGCATTCCGGTAGATTTTAAGAAAGTGAGGGGATGAAGCCGATATGTGGAAGGAATTCCTCTTTAGCTTAATCAACTTTATCATCCTCTTCGGTGCGCTGTATCTGATTGCGCACAAGATGATTGCAAAGTCGTTCCGCGCGCGGCAGGACCGCATTGCGGACGATCTGAAGCGCGCAGAGGACGCAAAGGCGGAGGCCGCGCGCACGCAAACGGACATCACGGCCGCCCAGGCCCAGGCCCAGGCGCAGGGCGAGGCCCTGCTGCAGGACGCGCGCACGGCCGCGGCGGAAAACAGCCGCGCAGCCGGGGACGCGCGGCAGGCCGAGGTCGCCGCGCTGCAGCAAAACGCCGCGCAGTCGGAGCGGCAGCTTCGCGCGGAAATGGCGGAGCGCGTCAGCGCGCGCACCATCCGCCGCGTGGCGGACGAGGCCGGCGCGGCGCTGCGGCAGGACGTGTATGCCGACGCGCGGCAGGCGCTTACGGGCAGCTTCCTCCGGCAGGTCGGGGACCTGGTGGAGGCCATGCCGAGCGACCTTTTGAAGCTGAGCGAGTCCGGCACGCTGGACGTTACCGTTTCCAGCGCCGCGCCGCTCACCGAGCAGGAGCTTGGGCAGCTCACGCGGGCGCTCTGCGAAAGATTTCGCGCCGACGGCACGGAGATCGACGCATCCGTCGTCTCCTGCCAGAACCGGGTGGACGCCGACCTGATCGGCGGCGTGCGCCTGCGCATCGGCGACACGGTGTATGACGGGACGCTTGCGCACCAGCTGGACCGCCTGACGCAGGAGCCGACGCCGGGCGACGGCGAAAAGGGCATTGCCGACGGCATTCGGGAAACGCTGCGCGCGGCGAACCGCGGCATCGACGTCTTCCAGACCGGCGAGGTCGTGAGTGTTTCGGACGGGATCTGCCGCGTTTCCGGCCTTGCGGACGTGATGGCCGGCGAGATGCTGGAGTTTCCCGGCGATTTGCGCGGCATGGTCATGGACCTGGAGCCGAACAACGTCGGCGTGGTTCTGCTCGGCTCGTTCGAGCACGTGCAGGAGGGCATGAGCGTGCGCCGCACGGGACGCATCATCGAGGTGCCGGTGGGCGAGGCGATGATCGGCCGCGTGGTGGACGCGCTGGGTCGCCCGGTGGACGGCCGCGGCCCCATCCATGCGACGGAGCATCGCGCCATTGAGAGTCCCGCGCCGAACGTTTTGAACCGCCAGCCGGTTTCCGTTCCGCTGCAGACCGGCATCAAGGCCATCGACGCGCTCGTTCCGATCGGCCGCGGCCAGCGCGAGCTGATCATCGGCGACCGCCAGACGGGCAAGACCGCCATCGCCATTGACACGATCCTGAACCAGAAGGGCAAGGATGTCATCTGCATCTATGTCGCCATCGGACAGAAGGAGTCCACCGTCGCCAGCGTTGTGGAAAATCTGCGCAGCCGCGGCGCGATGGCGTATACCACCGTCGTCTGCGCCCACGCGAGCGAGCCCGCGCCGATGCTGTACATCGCGCCGTATGCCGGCGCCGCCATCGGCGAGTCGTTCATGTACGCGGGCAAGGACGTGCTCATCGTTTATGACGACCTGTCGAAGCAGGCCGTCGCCTATCGTGAGATTTCCCTGCTGCTCCAGCGCCCGCCCGGACGCGAAGCATACCCCGGCGACGTGTTTTATCTGCACTCCCGTCTGCTGGAGCGTGCCGCGCGCCTGAGCGATGAGCTGGGCGGCGGCAGCATGACCGCCCTGCCGATCATCGAGACGCAGGCGGGCGATATCTCCGCGTATATTCCCACGAACGTCATCTCCATCACGGACGGCCAGATCTTTCTGGAAACGGACCTCTTCCACTCCGGTGTGCGCCCGGCAATCAACGTGGGCCTCTCGGTCTCGCGTGTCGGCGGCGCGGCGCAGCTCGGCGCGATGAAGCAGGTCGCGGGCCGCCTGCGCATGGACCTGGCGCAGTATCGGGAGCTTGCGTCGTTTGCGCAGTTCGGCTCCGATCTGGACAAGAGCACGCGCCAGACGCTGGAGCGCGGCGCGCATATGACGGAGCTTTTGAAGCAGCCGCAGTACGCCCCGATGGATGCCGCCGATCAGGTGACGGCCATCTTCGCCGCTGCCGAGGGCTACACGGACGAGATCGCGCTCACAGACGTAGCGCGCTTCGAAGCCGGCCTCGTCGAGACCGTGCGCAAGGCGTGCCCGGCGCTCAGCGACGAGATCCACAGCGGGAAAAAGCTCTCCGCCGAGCGGCTGACGGAGCTGCGCGGCATCATTGAGGACTACAAGGAAACGTTCTAAAACCGTTCCGCACCCGTGACAAAGCCGCGTAGCGGATTTGTCGCGGAGAGGAAAAACGGGGGAGCGGAAATGAAGCCGGCGCGCGCAGCGCGGCTGCGTAATGGAGCGAGCCCATATCCCCCGCGTAAAAGAACCGTGACAAAGCCGCGAGAAGCGGAATTGTCACGGGGAGGAAAAACGGGGGAGCGGAAATGGAGCCGGCGCGCGCAGCGCGGCTGCGCAATGGAGCGAGCCCGTACCCCCGCGTAAAAGAACCGTGACAAAACCGCGCAGCGGATTTGTCGCGGAGAGGAAAAACGGGGGAGCGGAAATGAAGCCGGCGCGCGCAGCGCGGCTGCGCAATGGAGCGAGCCCGTTTTGACGAAGGAGGTGAGAGCACCATGGCGAATACCCGCGCCATCCGCACGCGCATCAAGAGCGTGCAGAACACACAGCAGATCACCAAAACGATGAAGATGGTCGCTGCGGCGAATCTGCGGCGGACGCAGTCCGGCATGGCCGCCATGCGCCTCTTTGCCGAAAAGAGCCAGGAGCTGCTGGATACCCTGCTCGCCGGCGGGAAGGACTATGACAACCCGCTGCTGAAACCGCGCGAGACGGTAAACCGGGTGTGCTATGTGCTCTTCGTCGGCAACCGCGGCCTTTGCGGGATGTATAACCACACGGCGCTGCGCTATCTGCAGCAGCAGCTCGCGCAGGAGACGCGGCCCTGCAGCGTGGTCGTGTTTGGCCGCTGGGGCAGGGATGTGATCGCCCAGAGCGGGCTGAACGTCGCGCACACCTTCACCGAGGTGTCCGATACGCCCACGATGGATCAGGCGCTCGCGCTTGCGGAGTATCTCAAACGGATGTACCTCTCCGGCGAGGTTGACGAGATCCAGCTGGTCTATCAGCAGTTTCGGAGCGTGCTGCAGCAGACGCCCGTGACGATGCAGCTGCTGCCCGCCGCGCCGGAGGCGAAAAACGAGCCGGCACACGACTATCTCTTCGAGCCGGACCAGGCCGCGATTCTGGAAAATGTGATGGAACTCTATGTGAACAACACCGTGCTCTCCGTGATGCTGGAGGCCAAGACCGGCGAGCATGCGGCGCGCATGACCGCCATGAGCACCGCGACGGATTCCACCGCCGAGCTGATCGACACGCTGCAGCTGCATCTCAACCGCGCGCGGCAGGCCGCCATCACCACCGAAATCTCGGAGATTGTCGGCGGCGCGAACGCGCTGAAAAAGAGCAGACAGCAGCCGTAAGGCCGGCTGCGCGGCGCGAAATCCTTATCCGCGCGGCGCGGATGGAAAAGGAGAAATGACTATGGAAACTGGAATTGTCCGCCGGGTCATCGGCCCGGTCGTGGACGTGGCGTTCCCCGCCGGATCGCTGCCGGATATCTATAACGCCATCGAGGTGCAGCTGGACGACCGCAAGGTCGTCATGGAGGCCGTGCAGCAGCTGGGCGACAACAGCGTGCGCTGCGTCTCCCTGTTCTCGACGGACGGAATCGCCCGCGGCTGCCGCGCGACGGATACCGGAAAGCCCATTTCCGTCCCCGTCGGCGAGGCGACGCTGGGACGCATGTTCAACGTCGTCGGCGAGCCGATCGACGGCAAGGGCCCCGTGGAGGGGGCAGAGCGCCTGCCGATCCACCGCGACGCGCCGAGCTTCACCGAGGTCGCGCCCGCGACCGAGATTCTGGAGACCGGCATCAAGGTCGTCGATCTGCTCGCGCCCTATTCCAAGGGCGGCAAGATCGGGCTCTTCGGCGGCGCGGGCGTCGGCAAGACGGTGCTCATCATGGAGCTGATCCGCAACATCGCCTACGAGCACGGCGGCTACTCCGTGTTCGCGGGCGTCGGCGAGCGCTCCCGCGAGGGCAACGATCTCTGGAACGAAATGAACGAGTCCGGCGTCATCAGCAAGACGGCGCTGGTCTTCGGGCAGATGAACGAGCCGCCCGGCGCGCGTCTGCGCGTGCCGCTCTCCGGACTCACGATCGCGGAAAACTTCCGCGATGTCAGCGGGCTGGACGTGCTGCTGTTTATCGACAACATCTTCCGCTTCACGCAGGCCGGCTCCGAGGTGTCCGCCCTGCTGGGGCGCATGCCCTCCGCCGTCGGCTATCAGCCGACACTGGCGACGGAAATGGGCACGCTGCAGGAGCGCATCACCTCCACGCGCAACGGCTCTGTCACGTCCGTGCAGGCGATTTATGTTCCGGCTGACGACCTGACCGACCCGGCCCCGGCCACCGCCTTCGCGCATCTGGACGCGACGACGGTGCTCGACCGCGCCATTTCGGAGCTTGGCATCTATCCCGCCGTCGATCCGCTGGCGTCCACCTCCCGCATTCTGGAGCCGCAGGTCCTCGGCAAGGAGCATTACGAGACGGCGCGCGCCGTGCAGCGTGTGCTGCAAAAATACAAGGACCTGCAGGACATCATCGCCGTGCTCGGCATGGATGAGCTTGGCGTGGAGGACAAGGCGACCGTGAATCGCGCGCGCCGCATCCAGCGCTTCCTCTCGCAGCCGTTCCACGTGGCGGAAAACTTCACCGGCATGGAGGGGAAATATGTCCCGCTGGAAGAGACCATCAAGGGCTTCCAGGCGATTCTGGGCGGCGATTGCGACGACCTGCCGGAGTCGGCGTTCCTGATGGCCGGCACGATCGACGATGTGCTGAAAAAGCGCGAGGTGTAAACCGATGGAGGATCGCATCCATTTGCAGATCGTGACCGCCGGCGGCACGAAGTTCGACCAGATGGTCCGCCTTGTGCGCATCCCGCTGGAGGGAGGCGACATCGGCGTTCTCGCGGACCACGCTCCGCTCATGGGCGCGGTGACGGACGGCGTTGTGACCTGTGAATTCGGCAAGGAGGAATCAGAGAGCATCGCCGTTGGCATCGGCGTTGTGAACGTGGTGAACAACGACGTGACGCTGCTCGTCCGCTCGGCCGAGCGCGCAGAGGACATCGACGTCCACCGCGCCGAGGAGGCGGAGCGCCGCGCGCGGGAGCGTCTGGCGCAGCATGCGTCGGATGTGGATATGACGCGCGCCGAGGCAAGCCTCCACCGCGCCATCGCGCGGCAAAAGGCGGCGCATACGGTCAAAAAGAAATAAAAAAGCAACATACCCCCACGGGCAGTCGCCCGTGGGGGTATTGCGTCTGCTGAAAAACCCATTTTTCGACAGGGGGTGCGGGGTGCGGGATTGTGGCTGGTGGGGAGCTCAGTGCGGCGCGTGGTGGGTGCTGGGTTGTGGCTGGTGTCCTCGTTAAGATACCGCAGATGTTGACGTAGTGCAGGCATTCCACCGGCTTTCTTTTCAGCGCGAAAAGAAAGCCGGTGGAGCCGGAAAGAAACGCTGAGGGGTGCAGCGTCAGAACGGGCGCGC